>DAOWGM010000029.1 GCA_030637515.1 Bacteroidales bacterium | reverse complement strand
ATACTGGATTGCTGTAATAATCCTTCTTTTGTTCCTTTTATTTCTCCGCCAGAAGAATTAAGTAAAAAATTATTTTCTTTTATAAAAAGATTCACTTTTTCAATTGTGTCATATTTTTTCAATCCATTAATATTTACAGTAAAATGATTAGCTCTAAAACCATAAACGTAAACCCATGCAGCATATTCTGATTCTGCTCTTAATTTAAGATAAGTTTCATAAGATGGCACTCCCCATATATTTCCTGAAAATATTAACTCATCAGAATCAAGTTTCTTTCTGTCAATATTATCAACGGTTGTTTTAACAGTTTCTTGTAAATATTCACTGAAATCATTTGTTTTTAATTGACTAATAAAAACTCGAGGTGGATTTTTATCTGATATGTGCTCAAAATGTTTTGCAACTAAATGCTTTTCTTTAAACTCATACTGTCCCTTCTCTACATATCCTCTTTCAATAAATACTTTTGATAAAACATTAATATCAATACGAGAATCATCAAAGGTTCTAAATGCAATATGATCATTTAAAACTTCCTCTCCTTCATTTTTAAAAATATCGTAAATCTTTTGAGCAGAAGGATTCTGATTTGTGTAGTCAAACCATAATTTCTCAAAAACTTTTTCCAGATTCATAATTTAGATTTTAATTTATACATTTTAGTTGAAAACAAATCCTCTCTTGTTATGTTCAGTTTAAAAAAAGATTTTACCTTTAAATTGTAATAATCCTGAACTAATAGTGTCAAAGAATAAAACTGAATCACCGAAGTCTTAATGGACGATAAATTACTGATTAAGAAAATATCTGAGAAAGACGAAAAAGCATTCCAGCTTTTTGTAGAGAAGTACCAACATCTTGTTTTAAATGTTTGTAATAATATTTTAAACAATTATGATGATGCTATGGATGTGTCTCAGGAAGTTTTTATCAAAATATATAATACAATTGATCAGTTTAGAGGTGATTCTAATGTTAAAACATGGCTTTACCGTATTTCAGTTAATAATTCTCTTAATTACCTGCGATCGAGAAAGAAACAAAAATGGTTTACTAATTTAGATGTGCTATTTAGTGATAATAAAGATAGCCTTGAGCCTATTGATAGTGAACTTAAACCAGGGGAAAATATTGAACAAGAAGAAAATAAAAAGGCACTTTATTATGCGTTAGGGAAATTACCTGAGAAACAAAATATTGCCATATCCTTACATAATTTTGAAGATTTGGCTTATAATGAGATATCTGAAATAATGAATATATCAGTTTCTGAAGTAGGTGTACTTATAAATAGAGGTAAGAAAAAGCTACACAAGTTAATTTTAAATTATTATGAAAATAATTGAGATTAATTGTAATAATAAGAGAGTATTAGTGTCAAAATTAAAAAGTTAGAGATGAACTGTAAAGAATTTAAAAAGAGTCTCCCATTTTATTTAGATAGAGAAATAAATCCTGATAAGAAGAAGGAATTAAACATTCATCTTGATTCCTGTGCCGAATGTTCACTCCTTTATCAAAAAGTATCCGGCTCATTATTTCAATTGCAGCCAAAGAAAGAAATAGATGAACAAGCTTTTTATTATACTAGGCTAAAGCAAAGAATGCTTAATCAGGTTGAGAAAAAATCGTTTATCCATAGTTTACTATTTAAGAAATCGCTACAATTAACTGCATATTTTGCTTCAATTGTAATAGCAGTTTTTATTGGGATTTTGATAGGCTCAGGTTCTGATAAAGCGCAATATTCTGATATTAATTATGACAGTAAAGATTATTTAAAATCCTATATGGAATATCAATATTTAAACGATTTTGAAAGAGAGAATAAGAATAATATTTTATTAACAGATACAATCAAATAAAAATGAACAAGCAAACAAAAAAGATTCTGTTATCTTCAGTTGTTATTATATTAATAATCATTAATTTATCATCACTTTCTACGATTTATTATCAAAAAAAAATAAGAGATAGAAAGATTGAAGAATTTAAAAATAAAAAGGAACAAATGCATATTGGTGGTATGCACCGATTTATAAAAGAAGAACTTAATCTGGATAGTTTACAGTTTGAACAATTTCGTGAAGCATACTATAAAAACATGAGAGAGTCACATAATATTGCTGAAAAGCTCAATATTTACAGACATGATATGTTATCTGAGATTGCTAAAGTAAATCCGAATCAAGATAAACTTGATAAATTATCGAGAAATATTGGCAACTTGCATTATGAACTAAAAAAGCTTTCAATTAGCCATTTTATGGAGCTTAAAGAAATTTGTAATAAGGAACAACAAGAAGATTTACAAAAGCTTTTCATGCGTATGATGGAAGATCAGGACGGCAGTAGAAATAAAATGCGAAACAGAGAAGGAAAGAATAGGAAAAGAAACAGAAATTCAGATTAGTTAAACTAATATATTCCCAATAAAAAACGCCCTTAAACAAGGGCGTTTTTCTATTATAGTAATTGTATAATTTAGTTACTCTTAATTATCTTTTTCGTACTAAACAATTTATCTTCTGATTGCAATTTCAGATAATAAACTCCAACAGGCAGATCATCAGTATTTATTTCAATACGGTCTGTACCTTTCCATATCTTATCTACTTTAACCATAGAGCCCGTATTATTATATATGCGTACTTCTATATCTTCTGCAATAGCATTAACCAATCTAACAGTTAATTGACCTGAAACTGGATTAGGATAAGCTATATAACTTATAGATGCCAATGATTCAGTAATCTTTTCTATAGACGTAACTTCAGAAAACACGTCTGTATATCCAGCCTGATAAATTTCTTTTGTTTCTTCATCTTGCAAATAAACTATAGTTATAATACTATCTTTATTTACTTCTTCCGGAATAGTCCATGTTTGATAAATTGTTGCTGAGTCATTTTTATTCCAATCGTCAACAAATAATATTCCTGCAGGATCGGGCAACATTGTTCTTAAAACATTTTGAATAGTATCCGACACTCCTTTTTCTACAACAGCAATTCTTGCACTTAATTTAATATTTGCCAAATCATTTAATGATTTAATTGTAGAAGACACTTCTAATTCACTTCCTGACACTTCCTGCTGTACTGTAACTTTAAACTGAGATTCTTCAAGCATTCTTTTTACTACATCACTGTTGCTAAGTTTATTCGTACTCGAATAATTAAATTGTCTATCTCCACCGTCAACAATAGAATACGGTACCAAAGAAACTCCATAATACAATGATCTGGCACTTGGACCTGAAGTATAAAACATATTTATATCATTCTCTGTTGGATAGCTTGTAAAATACTGAATAGCTGTTGCATCAAGTGGGTAATCTGTCAAAATTTCATTAATAATACCTTGATTTTCTTCATATTGGAGATCATCTTGATGTGTAAAATTCTCAACTAACACAGTTCTGTTTCTATTTTCAATTTGGATATTATCGAAACCAAATCCTTCATCAACAAGAATTCCATCAGAACCAAAAATAAATCTAAATCTAACACCTTCAAGTTCAGTTATATCATCAAGGGTATATTTTGCTCCTCTCCATTTCACTTCAACTTGTGGAGACCCATTACCGTCATCAGTCCACCCTGTTGGTTGTCCTAATACACCAGATATAATTTCATTTGAATTATACCAATAAACACCTTTATCAGCAACACCAAGAGTCTGCCATACACCGATATCTGTAGAATATTCAAATAATACTCCATCAAAATCTTCCTGTGTTGCACAAATATAATCAAATGCAATCATTGGTCTGTTTAATTCTCTAAGATCGAAGCAAGGGCTTGAAAGAATTGACAGTTCATTATTTCGATAATTCCCATCCAGATTTGTAACAAATGCATTTGAACCATTTGCTGCAGAATTTATCTTTGTACCGCTTGGATTCCCCCATTCCCATGTTACATTTGCATTACTTGCTAAAACATCAACAGCCCAACCTGAAACGCTAGGTCCTTCCTCAAAATCATCAAAATAACCACCATTAATCACAGCAACAGAAGGTCGTATATTAATTGTCTTCGTTGTGTCAATTATACCACAAGTGGAAGTATATTCACTGTAGGTAACATTATATTGTCCTGCTGTAGCATATTTATACGTACGTATATACACCGAATCAATATCATTAAAAGGAGGTAAAATTGTATCAATACCTAATTCACCAAAATTCCAAAAAATTGTATCCACACCTCCATGAGAATAAGGATCTACTGTAAATGTTACTCTATCACCATCACATTCTTTATCCCAAGTAAAATCTAAAGCGACTTTTGAACCAATAAAAATACTACTATCCTTTGTTGAACTACATCCTTTGTAATTTTTTAAAGTTAATTCTACACGATTTTTTTCCTGAGGTACCAACGATATTTTAGGACTAACACTATCACTTTCCTGAATAGTGTTAAAACTAATACGCCAAGACCATTCTGTTACAGTATCCGATAAAGTAGTATCTGCTACAAAAAATACTGAATCAGTAATGCTTGAAACACAGTAGCTTGTTGATTTAAAATCAATGTCTGGAATTTTATTTATAAAAGTAGTACTATCTATACTTTTAATACATCCTGAAGTAGTGCTTGTAAAAGTATACGTTATTGTATCTAAACCTAAACCTACGGCTTCATTCGATGGTGAAAACTCGAATCCGGAAATTCCATTTCCAGAAAATATCCCATTTCCACTATTTAAGCCATTTTCTCCATCAAGAGTAACAACAGCATCATTCTGACAATATTCAGATGCTAAACTTTCTATTTGTAACCCTGTAATTACATCAACATGAAATGATTCTGTAATATTAAACACTACACTTTTATTTCTATAAGAGAATCTTAATTCATGATTACCTTCTGATAATGTTGAAGGATTAATAATAATACTATCAGTACCAAGTTCAGCTATTACTTTTACATCATCTATATAAAAAGTTCCCTTTGTGCCATCACCATT
>DAOWGM010000028.1 GCA_030637515.1 Bacteroidales bacterium | reverse complement strand
ATTTCCATGATCATATAATTTTTTGGTGATTTTCAATGCAGTAAAGATTGTTAATTAATTAACACATGAAAAGAAAACCCTAATGATGTTCATCCAGTATAATGCATGAGATTGCATAGCAAGAAAACTGATTTATATCAGTTTTTTTTCTGATTTAATGTTATATTTGTAAACTTAAGCTCTAATAATGAAAACATTATGGAAAGATTCTCTGCGTTAAATAGTTGCACCGTAAGTAATGCTAAATGTATTTGCTTTGATATGTTAACTGAAGAAGAAAAGGAATTAATTGATAAAAATCAAATTGATGTTAGATATAAGAAAGGAGAGGTGATTTGTAAGCATGGAACTTTTGCCCCTCATGTAATTTATTTAAAGGAGGGTCTGGCTAAAATATATTTAGAAGGTTTAAATGATTCGTTGATATTAAAGATAATTCCATCAGGTAATCTTATCGGATTAACTTCAATTTCAGAAAACAATAATGTATTTCCTTATTCTGCTATGACTTATTCGGATTCAACTGCCAGTTTGATTGATATAAATATATTTAGAAAAATAATTAATCAGAATGCAAAATTTGCAAGTTCTATTATAAATATCTTATGTGAAAACTCTTTACAAACTTTTGGGAGATTTTTCTGCCTAACACATAAACAACTTTATGGTCGACTAGCTGATATATTGTTGTGCTTATCAGAAAGAATATTTAAAGAGAGACATTTTGAGATGAATTTATCAAGAAAAGAATTAGCTGAATTAACCGGAATGTCAACAGAAAGTGTAATTCGAATGATAAAGAAATTTAAAGATGATGGAATAATCACAATGGATGGAAAGGAGGTTAAAATTGTTAATTACGACTTATTGTGTAAAATAAGTGAATATGGATAAAAACTTGTATTTTCTTGTGAAGCTTTCTTAATCGAAAGCTTTTTTTGTATCTACTTCTTTTGGATACGAAAAATGCATCTGCACCATTCTCCAATTGCCATATCTTTTTTCAAGAATACCTGTCCAACGCGTGTTTTCCCAACTAACTGATTGTCCACCCCAATCATTTATTCAAGTATTACTAAAATATTAAAATCAGTGGTTAAACAGATTATTTCATTTGAAAGAGATAAATTTAAACTTTGTTTAAGTTTCTTTGTCTTAAGTGTAATAATTTTCAAAACTCGGGGTCTTAAATATTTAATACTAATACTTACAAAATGAAACAGATTGACAGAAGGATAGTCATCGTTGCCGCCTTTATTTTTATTGTTGGTATGGCATTCGGATTAATGAAATTTTTAATTGCTCAAAAGGAAGAACCTTTTCGGCGACCAGCTATGGTTGCAAAAAGATTTGTGAAAGCAGATGAAATAAAATATAAAACCATTATTTCTCCTGTTTCAGCTCCGGGCAGATTAACATCAATTTCTGAAATTGATGTAATTGCAGAAGCATCGGGCAAAATCATAACTTCAAATATTTCACTTAAAAAAGGTGCAAATTTTTTTAAAGGAGATGTGTTATTTACTATATATCCTGATGAGGCTATTCTGGCACTTAAATCTAAAAAGAGTCAGTTTTTAAATTCGCTGGCAAATCTTTTACCTGATATAAAAATTGATTATCCCGAATACGAGAATCAGTTCAGAGAATTTTTTTCTTCAATAAATGTAAATAAGAAACTTCCTAAATTCCCTGAGTATGAAAGCGAAAAGTTAGGAATCTTTCTTGCAAGCAGAAATGTTTTAAGTGATTATTATGGTATTTTAAAGGATGAACTTCAATTAAGCCGTCATACAATTATTGCTCCATTCAATGGTACATATTCTGACGTTTATTTAGAGGCAGGTGCATATATAAATATGGGTGGACGAGTTGCTCATGCTATTCAAACAGATATTTTAGAATTGGAAGTACCTCTGGAAAAATTCGATGCTGAGTGGGTAAAAATAGGCGATAAAGTTCAAATTCTTTCCGACACACAAAATACTAAATGGCAAGGAGAAGTAGTACGTAAAAGTCAATTTGTTGATCCTAATACGCAATCTCAAGAAATTTTTATTAGAATTATTAATAACAATAAAAAACCATTATTGGTAGGAGAATACTTAAAAGCTACTTTCCCAGGACATCCTATTCAAGGAGTTATGGAAGTTCCCCGAAACGTTGTTTTCAATACAAATGAAGTATTTATTGTTAGCAATGGAAAAATCCATAAAGAGACCATTAATATTATTAAGGTGAACGAAAAATCGCTCATCTTTAATGGAATTGATGAAGGAAAAGTAATTGTTATGCAGCCTTTAATTAATGTTCTTGAAGGAACGTTAGTGGAAATTCAAGGAGAAGCAAAGCCTGATAAAAAAACTGGCGAAGGGAAGAAACCAGGTAAAGAAAAGAACTGATAAAATCTTTAATCAAGAATTATTATGAGAAAGATTGTAGAACGATTTGTAGAATATCCGATATATGCTAATCTAATTATTGCATTTGTTGTAATAGCGGGTTTGGTAAGCTTAGCTACTATGAAAAAGGCTTTTTTCCCTGAAACTGAAAGTAGGATTATTACCATTTCGGTATTTTATCCGGGAGCATCGCCAGTTGAAATGGAAGAAGGTATTACATCACGTCTTGAAGAAGCAATTCGTGGATTGGTTGGCATAAAAGAGATTAACTCCACTTCTGTGGAAAATAGTACAAGAGTAACTATTGAAACAACCGGAGAGTATCCAATCGATGAAGTTTTAATGGAAGTAAAAAATGCAGTTGATGGGATTTCATCCATGCCAACAGGTGCTGAACGTCCAATTGTAGCAAAACGGAGATCTCGTGCAGGTGCTTTGCGAATGGCACTGATGGCTTCGGAAGGATCAGAAATAGATTTAATGACACTAAAGGATTATGCACAACGTGTTGAGGAAGATTTATTTCACTCAGGAGTTATGAGCCAGATATCTATTTCAGGGTTTCCATCACCCGAAATATCTGTTGAAGTAAAAGAAGAAGAACTATTAAGATACAATATTACCATAAATGATATTATTCGAGCTATTCAGGCGAATAATCAGGATGTTTCAGGCGGGCAAATTAAATCTGACGAAGAGGAATTGTTGATTCGTTTGCGCTCTCGAAGTACAGATCCCAATAAGATTGGAAATATTATTTTACGTGGCCAGGAAAATGGTAGTTTTATAAGAATTCGTGATGTAGCCGAGGTAAAAAAGAAGTTTGCTGATACTTCTCGTAAATCATGGATAAACGGCAAAGAAACTGTATTTATAAATGTAGATAAATTGCCGGAGGAAGATTTAGATGCTATTACGGAGTATGCCCGATCTTACATTACCGATTTTAATAAAAAGAATCCCGGGGTAGAATTGGAGATATCTCGTGCGTATCTTGATATTTTGCAGAGCCGCTTAAGTTTACTTACCAGAAATGGAATGATTGGCCTTGTCCTTGTTATTTTATCATTGTCGATGTTTTTAAGTGTTCGACTATCGTTATGGGTATCGTGGGGTATTCCATTCAGCTTTTTGGCAATGTTTATTTATGCAAATTTGATTGGAGTTACAATTAATATGATTTCGCTGTTCGGAATGATTCTGGTAATTGGAATCCTGGTTGATGATGGAATAGTAATAGCAGAAAATATTTATTTACACTTCGAACGAGGAAAAACACCAATGCAAGCTGCAGTAGATGGTACAATGGAAGTATTTCCTGCTGTATTAACATCGGTTACAACTACAATAATCGCTTTTATGCCACTATTATTTTTAGCAGGAACTCGGATGGAAATGATGTTTCATATGGCCATTGTAGTGATTGCAAGTTTATTCTTCTCTCTTTTCGAAGCGTTTTTTGTATTACCTGCTCATTTAAGTTCTCACCGCGTTTTGAGTAGAAAAAGTTTAGAAGCAAAAAACAAAGGAATAAAAAAATATTTTGAAAGATTTATTGTTTGGTTACGCGATGATATTTACCATTATATGTTGTTGTGGTTATTAAAGTGGCGTCATGCTGTTATTGGAGTTCCAATTGCCCTGTTTTTAATTACGGTTGGTCTGGTTGCCGGAGGGCATATAAGAACTACTTTTTTCCCAATGGTCGATTTCGATAGTTTTACTTTAAATATTGCATTTACTCCGGGTGATGGCGAAAAACAAACCTTAGAATATTTAAAACGATTTGAAAAGACAATTTGGGAAGTTAGCGATGAACTTACTGAAGAGTTTGGTTTAGATAAAGATATTATTGATCGATCTATGACAACCATTGGAACAGCTTTTAGCGGTCAGGAAGTTGGGGCACATGCAGGCAATATAAATGTTTATCCTATAGATTTAGAAGGAATTGATATTAGTGGTTATGGAATTGCCAACCTGGTTCGACAAAAGATTGGGAAAGTTTCTGAAGTAAGAAAAATTACCGTTGGGGGATTTCATAGATGGGGTTCACCGGTTTCTATCGGGTTAATGTCAAAAAATCTACAAGAACTTGAAGAAGCAAAAGATTATTTAATGAATCGTCTTACAGAATTGCCACAATTAAAAGATATTAATGAAAATGTAGCGCTTGGTAAACAAGAAATAAGGTTAAAATTAAAACCAAAGGCATATTTTCTGGGATTAGATGAAAGTACCATTGCTCAACAAGTTCGTCAAGGATTTTATGGTGGGCAAGCTCAACGGCTACAGGAAGGACGCGATGAACTTCGAATATGGGTTCGTTATCCAAAATCGGATAGAATGACTTTAGGACAGATGGAAAATATGAAAATAAAAACATCTGCCGGAGAATTTCCATTGACAGAGTTAGCCGATTATCATATGGAACGTGGCCCGGTTGCCATAAAAAGATATAATGGATCGAGAGAAATTCGGGTTGAGGCAGATATGGTAGATCCATTAGCTTCTGTTCCTGAAATATTAAATCAGATTACACGCGAAATTATGCCTGATGTTGAAACTCAGTTTGCTGGAATTCGATATGAATTTCAAGGCCAGCAAAAATCAGGACGTGAAGCAATGGCAAAAGCCAAAACCTATTTCATTATTGCTTTTCTTATAATAATTTTTATTATGATTATTCATTTTAAGAGTGTTAATCAGACATTAATAATTATAGCAATGATTCCATTATCGATGCTTGGAGTATTTTGGGGGCATGGAATTCACGGAAAGCCCCTTTCTATTATCAGTTTGTGGGGTATGGTTGCCCTTACGGGTGTAATTATAAATGATGCAATTGTCTTTCTGTCGAAATACGACAGCAATCTCTTGGAAGGAAGAAAAGTACATGATGCAATTGTCGAGGCAGGGAAGCTAAGATTACGTCCGATTATTTTAACAACTGTTACAACAGCAGTTGGGTTGTTTCCAATTATTCTGGAAAAAAGTGTTCAGGCTCAGTTCTTAATTCCTATGGCAATCAGTTTAGCTTATGGTGTTGCTGTGGGAACAATTTTTATTTTGATATTCTTTCCGATATTGATTATGCTCTTAAATGATTTTAGAGTATTTCTTAAATATTTATGGACAGGAATTAGACCAGAGCGCGAAGATGTAGAGGTTGCTATTATCTTAAATAAACGCAAGTTAAAATACGAATCAAATACACGGGATAAAGATGAATAAAAAGAGTTTGATACTATATATTTTTCTGACAGTAATTATTTTTTCTGCTTTATCAGTGAAATCACAGGAAACCGCTTTAAGTGTTTCTGATGCTTTAGAAAAAGCACTTACAAATAATTATGGAATAATAATCTCAAAATCCGATATTGATATTGCCACTATAAACAATAGCTGGAGAACGGCAGGAAGATATCCTACCGTAGGATTTAATGCAACAACAGCTAATAATCAGGAATTGCTTGATAATACCACATCAAACATAATTTCCGGAGGTATTGGTTTAAACTGGACAATTTTTAATGGATTTAGAGTAAATATTACAAAAGATAAATTGGAGAAACTCGAAAATCTTACAAAAGGTCGTTCGGCAGTTGTTGTTGAAAGTACAATTCAGGATGTTATAATGAGTTATTACAATATTCTACTTCAAAAAGAACAATTGGAAGTACTGAAAACGGTAATGCAATTATCAAAAGATCGATTTGATTATGAGCAAACCCGATACGAAATAGGAGGCTCGGTTACTTATAATGTCTTGTTAGCAAAGAATATTTATCTGAATGATAAAGCCTTATATTTAAATCAGGAAGTTGTTGTGCGTAATACCATCAGAAATTTTAATTTTCTGGTAGGAGAAGAGCTCCAAATAACTTGGACTTTTTCTGAAGATTTCAATTCTGATACCACTGAATATATTTTAGGAGATTTGATGGATAAGATGTTGTCCAATAATCAAACCCTGCAAAATCAATACGCAAATCTTTTACTTCAGAAAAACGAAATTGATCTACAGCGCAGCAATTTATATCCTCGATTGAGTTTATCGGCAGGTATTGATAATTCATATTCATGGATTAACTCCGAAGGGCAAGCGGAAATTTATAATGAGGCACTTACTCCTTATGGAAACATATCCTTATCATATGATATTTATTCGGCAGGAAATCGTAAAAGGGCTATAAACATTGCAAAGATAAACGAAGAAATAACTCAGGTTGAAACTGATGAAATGAAACATAGTTTAACAAATCAGTTATTTAATGAGTATGATGTTTACAATTTGCGGAAAACACTTCTGAATGTAGCCAATGAAAGCCTGGAAGCTGCAGAGATGAACTTGCAAATTGCCGATGAAAAATTCAAATCAGGAGCAATAAACTCATTTAATTATCGCGACATTCAGTTAAGTTATTTAAACTCTGCCTTAAATCAACTGCAATCTGTATATAACCTGATATATTCCAATACTACATTAACAAGATT
>DAOWGM010000164.1 GCA_030637515.1 Bacteroidales bacterium | reverse complement strand
GCATATCCCTCAGCTTTTTGTATTGTTTCTTGTGCTTGTCCACTAGCCTTAGGAATCACTTTATTATATTCTGATTTAGCTTTATTAATAAGGGTTTCCTTTTCTTGTTGTGCTTCGTTTACAGCATTAAATGCATCTTTTACCTCATCTGGAGGATTAACATCCTGCAGTACAACCTGATCTATTTTAATTCCTAATGAATATTCTCTGCAAATTTCTTGTGTTAATTCCTCCATCCTACTTGCTATCTCAGTTCTTCCAACAGTTAATACTTCATTTACAGTTCTATCACCAACTATTTGGCGCATCGAAGATTCGGAAATATCCCTTAATGTTGTTTCAGGATTTCTTACTTTAAAAAGATAATTGTATGGATCTTCTATACGATATTGCACTACCCACTCTACATCTGCTAGATTTAAGTCACCAGTGAGCATTAGAGATTCATCCTTAGTACCCGATTTTGTATATTCAGAACGTATTCCCGCACTTAAAGTACGAAATCCAAATTCCAATTTTTGTTGTCTTTCTACTGGTACTTTATATACTTTTTCAAAAAGCGGAATTTTTACATTAAGTCCTGGTTCTAACGAACGCGTGTATTTACCAAATCGCGTAATGACAGCAACTTCTTCCGTTTCGACTTGAAAAAATGTTCCTAAAGCCAAAATAAATAAAATAACCACTATAATGATTAGCCTTGATTTTCCAAGTGCTTTCCTTATTCCCGGAGGAATTTCAAACTGTGTAAATTGATCTTCATTCATAATTTATTTTTTTAGATTATTAATTTTCCAAGAGAATAAAGGTATTACATATAATCACAATATAAAAACAAGGCTTGTGTATTTAGATAAAATCTTCAAAATCTACATTTAAATTATAACGTTATTAACAGCTAGTACTCATAAATATTATGGTTGTGTTGATTTTTCTTTATTGCGCTTTTAATATATTTTGAATAGATTTGAAGTCCTAAATTAAAAGAAAGCGGAGGAATTATGAAAATTGGAGAGTCGGAATTAATAATTAATAAAGACGGAAGTATTTTTCACTTACATTTGTTACCTGAAGATATTGCTGATACTATTATTCTTGTTGGTGATCCAGGGAGAGTTGAAGTTGTTGCATCTTTTTTCGATAGTATTGAATTAAAGAAACAAAACAGAGAATTTTACACTATTACGGGATCATTCAGAAACAAAAGGATTACAGTAATTTCAACAGGAATTGGGACCGACAATATTGATATTGTTGTTAATGAACTTGATGCTATTGCTAATATCGATTTAAAAACAAGAACAAAAAATAAAGAACACAGAACATTAAATTTAATAAGAATCGGAACTTCTGGCTCATTACAAGCAGACATTCCTGTTGATTCTTATTTAATGAGTAAAAGATCGATTGGTTTTGATGGATTACTTAATTTCTATGCAGACAGAAACTCTGTTTCAGATCTTGAGTTTGAAGAAGCATTAAAAAAACACCTAGACTGGAATAAATTATTGCCTTCGCCATATGTAGTGGACGCTTCTGAAGAGTTAATCGAGAAATTAGATGGTGACAATATTATTCAAGGTATTAATATTTCGGCATCAGGATTTTATGGTCCTCAGGGCAGACAATTACGTCTCCCTATTGTTGATAAAGACATTAATGATAAAATTGAAACTTTCGAATTTCAAGGACAGAAAATCACCAATTACGAAATGGAAAGTTCTGCTATTTTTGGCTTATCGAAATTATTAGGGCATAATGCAATAACAATTTGTGCAATTATAGCAAATCGCCGTAAAAAAGAATATAGCAAAGACTATAAACCTGTTATTAAAGAATTAGTTAAAACTGTTTTAGAAAGATTAACTGACTAAGAAATAGCGTGAACTTAAAAGAAAAAGAAATAAAAGCTTTATTACTGTTACTTGAAGATCCCGATAACGAGGTTTTTAAGCATGTTTCGGAAAGCTTGCTCGAAGAAGGAGAAAATGTAATTCCTGAGCTTGAAAAAGCCTGGGAAAAATCCTTAAATGAAGTTTTACAGGAACGTATTGAAAGTCTTATTCAAGAAATTCAGTTTACATCTACTCAAAAACAATTAAAAGAGTGGAAAGAAAAAGGTGCTGTTGATATTTTAAAAGGTGCGTTCTTAATTGCCAAATATCAGTATCCTGATCTTAAGTTTGATAGCATATTATCTTTGTTTAATAAAATAAAACAAGATGCTTGGCTTGAAATGAATAATAATCTAACTGCACTTGAGAAAGTTCGCGTAATAAATCATATACTTTATCAGATTTATGAATTTTCAGGTAATAGTTCCAATTTCTTTGCTCCGCAAAACTCATACATCAATCATGTCTTGGAAAGCCATAAAGGAAACCCGTTAACACTTGGAATAATTTATATTGCTCTTGCTCAGGAATTAGATATTCCGATTTATGGTGTTAGTATGCCACGGAACTTCATTTTAGCTTATGTTGACGAAAACAACATTCATGATCCTTATGAAGATGAGATTCTGTTTTATATAAATCCTTTTAATAAGGGTACGGTTTTGGGTAAACGAGAAATAGACTATTTCCTGAAGCAACAAAAACTCGAACCAAAAAAATCATATTATAATCCTTGTTCTAATGTTGAGATTATCAGGAAACTTATACTAAATTTAATTTATTCCTACGAGAAACTTGGCTACCCTGAAAAAGTCGATAATTTAAAAGACCTTTACAGTATTATTAAATAAGTTAATTATGGAAACTGAAATAAGAAGCGACGAGATTGATTTAATTGAAGTGTTTTTCAATATCTATAAATTTTTTAAAAAGAATATTTTAATACTAATTATTAGTGGAATTATAGGTGCTGCACTTGGATATTCATATAAATTCTTTACTAAAGAATATTATAAATCAGAAATGTTAATGGTATCATATACTATTTCTGAGGAACTAAGAATAAATTATATAAAACAGTTTCAGAGCCTGTTACATGATAAAAACTTCGAATCTTTAAATAATAAAACCGGACTGAAAATTGCAGATTTAAACAATATAAAAGAAATAAGTACTAAAACAGATGGTAATAAAACAGCTGAAAATATATTATTTGTAAATGCTCAGGTTTGGGATTCTTCTGTTTTATCAAAACTTGCTGAAGGAATTCAATCATTTATAAATTCTTTTTCTTACGTTCAGGATGAAATAAAGATATTTAAAGAAAATAATCTGTCACTACTTAAGGATATTGATGTATTTATTATTGATTCAATAAACCCATTACAGCGAAATTATTATGTTAATGATTTGGACAATGATGAATTCTTTCATAATGAAGTTGTTGATCTTTTAAAAGAGAAACAGAAAATTGAAAAAAAATTAAATTACGCTATACCATTCAGAGTTATACAAGATTTTACTATATATAAAAATCCTGTAAACAATACAAAAAGAAATAGTACTGTTGGGGCTATAATACTTTTATTTACAACTATTTTCGTCCTTATTATTATTCAAATTAATAAAAAAATCAGTTGAAAGTCAGTTTTTTATTACAATTCTTTCCTGTACAATAATGAGTAGAATAGTCCAAAAAAGGATACTCCTGCTAATGTATTTAGCATTGACTCAAAAACAAATCCAGTAATAATAATTATTAATAAGATTATTTTCACCGGGGAATTATCAAAATTAGCTTTATCAAAAAAAGGTAAAAACAATATTGCAATAAGGACAATAAACCCTATAAAACCAAGCCCTAAAGTAGTTTCAATAAATTGATTGTGTGCATTAAAGCCTTTCTCTTTAGCCTCTGCGAGAGATGGTGTATTGTAATTTCTAATTAATTCACCTTTAACATCTCCGGTTCCAACACCAAATAAGAAATTTTCTTTTATTATTTCAGCTGACTTACGCCAGATCTCAATTCTAATATTAGCACTTTTCATCTCTACTTCTGATTTATCTGCAACAGTAGAATTAAAGGGTTTAAATCGTTCATTTGATAAAGCGAAAATTAAAATGATTCCAATCGTAAGTGAAGCTATAATAAGCTTAACAGTAAAATGACCTTTAGAAAGATAAATAGTTCTTCCAAGTTCAAAGACGATTACAACAATAGCAGTCAGAATTACTGCTCTCGACTGCAAAAGAAAAATCATTATTGAGAATAATACCAATGCAAAAACATAGAAAGCTGTTTTGAGTTTTAATAACCTGCTATAAGACTTTTTTAAATAAAAAAATGCCAAATAAGCCGCAAATACGAGATACATCCCAAAATACGAAGGATGATGAAAATATGAAAACCATGTATAATTAAAATAGCTGTAACCTGATACAATTAACTTCCATGCTGGCCAATCTCTTGTATTTGTCCATAATGATATATTTAATAATTCACCATTTCCATTTTTAGCAGAATTATAAAATGCTATGCTAATACATACTACCGACGCTATAAGGTTTCCTATAATAAAAGCATTAAACATTTTATTTCTAAGCTTATCCAAATCTTTTAGTTTTAAGAACAAAAAAATTATTGGAAATATTAAAATGGACAATTTAACTTCAATATCAAATAATGCTCTGTTTAAATTAGATGAATAAATCAACGAAATAATATGTACAACATAGAATACTATAACTAAAATTAAAAGTTTCTCGCTGCGAATATCCTTATACTTAAAGGATCTCTTTTTTTGGATCAGAAAAAACAGGAATGTTAAGGCGAATAAAACCGGAAGTATACTTTTTGACAATGGTAACCAAAACGAAACTATTATAAGCATAATTATAGTTATACGTCCTGATCTTAACCAACTTATTATACCGGAAGTTTTCATTTAAACAAATAATTTAGCTTCGACAATCCCACTAATGATCCCATTCCATAAGAAAAATGTAATACATAAAATGCACTTATAATATGAAGTAAACTCATTTCATTTGTTTTTATTTTTAATGAAATAGTAAAAATCAGCAAATTGTAACTGAGAAATGAGATAATTGAAAGGAAATAGAAAACTGGCATCTTAAAAGCAAATGCTGCAACAACAGGAAGCACTATAGACGTAATAAATGCTAAAGGAATAAAATGTCTTAATGAAAGAGATTTGATATTTTTTGTAATATAAACTGTAAGAATATTCCACAATCCGTTTGAATAGTTGTTTTTTCCAAGTTTATTGTATGTTTCTCTTGAATAGTATATACATTCAGATTTAGGGTCTAATAATATTTTTCCTTTATTATTTATAATTCTTTTGTTTAGCTCAATATCGTGATTACGTATAAGTTTTTCATTGTAAGTTCCCATTTCAGTGAAAACCTGTTTTCTATAAATCCCAAAAGGCACAGCATCAACAAATTTAGGTTCTGTTACTCCAGTTCTGAAATAAGAATTACCTACTCCAAACTTATTTGACAGTACAGCTTTTATAGCCAAACTTTTTGAGTTCCTATTTTTAACTTCGGTTTTTAATGACCCTCCAACAAGTAAAATATTATCATCTTCGAAATATTTCATCAAGTTTGAAATATAATTAGAAGGATATTTTGAATGTGCACCCGCAATCATAATAAATTCACCTTTTGCCGAGGTTACCCCAATATTAAGAGATATTGGTGTTAATCTCTTATTATTTTGTTCTAAAATTACATTTGGGTTTTCATTTATTATATCACTAATAATTATTTCTGTTTTATCAGTACTTACTCCATCAATAACAATTATTTCAATATCCTTATAATCATTTAGCAACAATGATGTTATACAATCAGAAATATATAGTTCTTCATTATAACAAGGAATAACGACTGAAACTAATGGTGAATTTTGCATTCTTTTCTGGTTTTACATTTTGCGATCCGCAATTAAATATATGCTCAATTTTTCAGCAAATCCTTATATAAGTCAATAAGTTTCTCTGCTTCCTTTTGCCAATTAAACTCCTCAATTATTGCATTTCGTCCATTTAAACCCATTGTTTTTGATTCTTGCGGGTTATCTATCAAATAATCCACTGCCTTACCAATTTCTTCAGGGTTTTCAGGATCTACACAAATTCCACAATTTATTCTATTAATAATTTTGGACCATAAAGGAAAGTTAGAAGCCACAACAGGAATTCCTGCAGCCATGTATTCAAACATTTTAACCGGTAATGATTCCACATAATTAATAGTTGGTAACAAAGTAACTATTCCAGCAACTGATTTACTATAATTATCTGCAATTTGTTTCCGATTTAAAAATCCAAGGAAGTCGACTTTGTCCCAATTTGTAGATTGTTTTACTTCTTTTTCAAAAGCATCACGTCCCCAAAAGCCTGCTATTTTCAGTTTTGCTTTGGTATAAGATAAACTCTCAATCAATGGAACAATACCTCTATTTCTATCAATAACACCAGCATAAATGACGTCTTTTTTTTCTTGATATGCTTCATCAGATATATTAAATTCACTTAATATCGGATAATTATTAACATTAACAGTTTTTCTATTCTTAACTTTAAATCTATCAAAGATTAATGGTGTTGCAGCAACAATTGAATCTATTCTTTTAGCTATAAAACTCTCAAAAAAGATAAAAAACTTTGAAAGCATCCATTTCTGAAGTTTACCTAAATATGGTTTTGCGTAAATTTGTTTAGGAACATCTTCATGAACATCAAAAATGACCTTTTTGCCTTTCAACTTCAACCATAACGCTAATGTAAGTAGATCAGGATCATGGAGATGATACAGATCAGCGTTAATGTCTTTTGCAATTTTATTTAATTTAAAAGGTAATATTAAAAATCTAATCAAGAAATTCACGTTCTTAATATCCACTAAAGTGTATGGTAAATCAGGATTTTTGTTTTTTCCCTGAATAACACCCAATAAGTGAACCTCAAAGCCCGCACTTACTAATGAAAGGCATTCTTTATGATAAATTCTTACATCATCAATCGGGTGAGCAGAAGTAATATGGCATATTTTATTTTTACTTATCATTACTTTCTTATTTTTAATTCATACTTGTGAACAACAATAAAAGTAAGAATTCCATAAATGATATATGCTGTAGCGTAAATTACAGCAAGGAATTTTAAAAATTCATTATATGAGTAATTTTTTAATAAAACTAAGCTAAGAACAGATAGGAAATACAAAACCTGCCAAAGAGATTGAAGTTTAATTTTCTCAATCGCAATAAAAACAATTGATATAGGAGAAACCAAGAATTGCATTGCAAACGGGATTATAAATATTCTGGCAATTTTACCTGATGTTAACCAATTCTCGCCAAACGCTAAAGTAAATATCTGTTCACTCCAAAAAAACAGAATTACAATTCCAATTAACAATGGTATTGATACCAAATATAATATACTCTTTATATCATTTACTATAGATTTTCCTATATTACGATTTAATGAAATTCTTTGCATAAGAACCTTAGAAACTGAAGATCCTACTAATGCTGTTGGAATAAGTAAAACTGTTCTAGTTAATCCATAATAGCCTGCATTTTCAGGTCCAAAAAATTTATTTATTAATATTATCGGAAGTGCTGAAGAAAAAATATTCAATAAATTCGGGACTAAACTATATTTTGGTAAATAAATATATTTTTTTAAAACATATTTTATCTTATTAGAAGTTATATATTTTAAACTAAACCCATTCTTAAATACTTGAAAAATTCCTATAGTAAAGATTGTAAAATTCCCTACTAAGTCTCCAAGGATTAATCCGCTTTTAAATTTCATTTTCCCGAATAAAAGCTGAGAACTACCTTCAAATACCCTTCGTAAAATCCTGTTAAAAGAACTGCTATTAAATAATTTTAGCCTAATTAGTAAATTATTTATAGCTTGATAAAAAGAAGCTATAAATGCAGTTAGGGGAAGTAATAAAAACAGTGAAAAATATTTTTTTTCAACTGACAACAAATTAAAAATGGGATCTTTAAATAAAATAAGTATAATAAAGATTATTAAATTAATAATTAATGAACTAATGAATGTTAATGCAAATAAGTTGAAAGCTAATTTTCTTTTTTTAGGAAGAATAATTGCCATTTCATATCGCAAGCATGAAATATTAATAAGTACAAGTAAGACGTTAAAATAAACATCAAAAACTCCAAAGACTTCAGGATCAAATAATCGTCTGGTGATAAACTGAAATAAGAATAATACCAGCTGGGCTCCACCTACTCCAACCATCATTATTCCAGAATCTTTTACTAATCCTTTTTCGAGTTTGAATTTTTTCAATACATTCAAGTTCTTTAATTTTTATTTTAAGGTTTTTATTGATCTATACTCAGCACTAAATACTATTGGAATAATAGAAAATACTATAAAAATTGGAATTGTAAAGTGAGAGATCCCACTAAAAAATGAAAAGAAAAGTACAATCGCAAATGCAATAAATAATAACGGATCCTTTTGTATTCTTCTAACGAAATATAGAATAACGTAAATTAAAAATACAATATAGCAACACCCTCCAATAATCCCGGAATAAAGAAATGAAGAAATAATAGGATTATGTGGTGAATCATTCTTAATCTTAGTCAAATCTTGTGATAAAAGTATTGGAAAGATCCTTGAATATTCAAATCCTCTTCCAATTATTTTTTCCTTTGCCGTATAACTTTTAAAATATATTAAAGATAAATACCACCGATTTAAACGTGTATTCAAGAATTTATTACCATCTAATTTTATTGTTTCAATTTTTAATTTTGTCATAATATCTTTACGAAGCAAATCAATAGAATCTTTCTCATGATTTACTAAATAAGACTTTATATAAAACCCTGATTGATTTTCAAGATTTATTGAATCAACGCACTCAATACGAATATTAAAATCTTTCACCTTAATTGGTTTACTTGAAGAAAAGTTATCTGCAAACGCTGCATATCTTGCTATAAGTGATGAACTTGAATTTATTTTATATGAGAGAAAATATTCAATCCAATCATCATCCAGCTCTTTCTCTTGATATTTTACAAGATCAAAATTTAGTGACTCAAAACTTCGATTAGGGTGTTTTGCTAATTTATGGTTCAAACCATTTATTATTTTTACTTTATAATTAATGTGAACTATACTCACAGGTATTGCAGGAATTTTTTTTCTGAAAAAGAATAAATCTTCATTTTTAAAATTACGAAAAGAATAAACTGAATCTTGTATATACCTATCACACATATTTGTATAAAGCTTTGATTTTGCAAGCTTTTCCAAGTCATTAATCAAGTTCTGGCTATATGTATTTTGTGTAAGTTCCCTTAGCATTGATTCATGACGAGTAATAGCTAATTTAATCATCTTTATTTGACCGTTTCTTCCTCTATTCATTTTCCGAATCACTCTTATATGCTTTGGCAAAATAGTGGGATTTAAATAATATTCGGAAGAGCCACCAAAAAATGAAAAATTTAAATCTGAAACACTTAAGCACATTGACTCTTCATCTTTCCATTCCAGATAAAGTCTATTTATTGCAGATATATTTTTAACTAAAAAATCTACCTTCACCTTTCTATAACTATCATTTAATTTAGATAATTTAATATTTTTTATTTCACAATTAGGTATATTATTTCTTTCAGACTTAATAATTACTTCTGGAACAGGGGTGTCAAGACCTAAAATAAATTCTACAGAATAATTTCCTGGCATTCCTGTAAAGTTGATAAAGAATTTTGGTGTTTCTAAACTAAATGTTCTAAACTTTATAAACAACCTATTTTTTCCTTCAATTGTTTTTTCAGAATAATCAATAGGGTATAAACCTTTGTAGCCAGCTAAACTAATTGAGCCCTTAAACCTATATGGGATATTACAATAATAAGGTATTGCTTTAATATTTGAAGCATAAAAAAAAGTATCTGGTATATTTTTAGAAATATCGTTTGCTAAAACTTTTGTTTTTTCTATATCTGATTTTAATAAACTGTAATAATATAGTTCTTCTATAGCTTTATTGTAATTTTCTTTCCGATCAACTCTTTTATAATTATTTTTATGTTTTTTCGAAAGCAGGTTGTTAATTAGATATTGTTTTTTATTTGTAGTATTCCATAGCCTATGGTAAAAAGAACTATAATCCACTTCTGACACCAATGCCTTGAAGTACTTATACTCAACTTGTGTAATCTGACTTTTTAGTGCTTGACTATTTGAAGAATACTTTTCTACAAGATAAACACGTAATGTTGAATTTGATCCCACGGCCAAATAAAATATCATTGTAAACGAGATAATTACAAAAGATAAGAAAGGAATTAATTTAACTAACCTTTTTAAATTTATTAATGAATAAATTGTAAATCCTGAGATAAATAAAGTAAATATAAATATTCCTCTTCGTGAGCCTGAAAACAGAATTAATAAACTTATTAATATTAGTAGAAAATTTATGAATAGTAGTACTCCCCTGTTTTCCTTTTTGCTTATTTTTTCAAAGAGGAACAATAGTAGAATAAGTAGATTCAAACTAAAGAAATTATTATCCAAAGACTTTACAGCCAGCATGTTAATACTACCTGAGCTTATCAATAAAATTGAATAATAAAAAACAATGCATACTCCAAAAACAATAAATAGAAATTTAAACAAATCAAAAAACAGTTTGCTATATTTTCTCTTATCAATTATAAGATAAGAATATAATCCTATAAATAAACCGACTATATATATTAGGTTGAAAAGTTCACTAAAAAGATTCTTGAATTTAACTACCTCATAAATTATGGGAACCATGAAAAATACTATAACAAGACCCCATAATATAAGTTTTCTATTAAGGTAATTCTTAATCTTTATTATTTCTTTCAGATTCACTGTTAATCCCAAAATAAGAGTTATTACACTCAGATAAAGGAGGAAACTAACCTGACTCCTAAATATAGCACTTATAAGAGATAACATTAAAAAGAAAAATCCTATTTTCTTTTTATCTGTTTTCACATTATTTAAAAAACTTTTTAATTGCAATTTCAATTCGTTCATAATCCTCTTTACTCATATTACTGCCGGAAGGCAGACATAACCCATTATTAAATAAATTTTCACTAGTGCCATTAACATATGCCTTGCTTTCAGAAAAAATTGGCTGTAAATGCATAGGTTTCCATAAAGGTCGCGATTCAATATTATAACTATTTAGTCCTAATCGCAAATTTTCTCTTGTGACACCTGTTTCTTTAGGGTCGATAATAATTGCTGTTAACCATCGATTTGAAAAATAATCTTCATTCGGTTCTTTATGAAATTTTATTCCTTTAATATCTTTTAATAAATCAATATAAAAATTATAAACAGATCGTCGTTTATTTACACGATCGTTAATAACTTCTAATTGTCCCCTTCCAATACCTGCTAAAATATTGCTCATTCTATAATTATATCCAATATGCGAATGTTGATAATGTGGAGCGTCATCTCGAGCTTGAGTAGCTAGAAATCTTGCTTTCTCAACGATTTCTTGGTTATCGGACAACAATGCTCCTCCTCCGGAAGTAGTAATAATCTTATTCCCATTGAAAGATAAAATTGAGATATCTCCAAAACTGCCAACCATTTTTCCCTGATACTTGCTTCCTAAAGCTTCAGCGGCATCTTCAATTAAAGGTATTTCATATTTTTTAGAGATCGCTACTATTTCATTCATTTTTGCAGGCATTCCATACAAATGAACTAAAATTATTGCTTTTGGTTTTATTCCCTTTGAGATTCTATCTTTTATTGCTTTTTCTAAAAGTTCTGGATCCATATTCCAGGTATCCTTCTCACTATCAATAAAAATAGGTTTTGCATTCTGATAAATAATTGGATTAGCTGAAGCTGAAAATGTAAATGAAGAACATAAAATTTCATCTCCGGAATTTACACCTAATAAGATTAGAGCTAAATGAAGAGCCCCAGTTCCCGAACTTAGTGCTGCAACATTCTTAACACCTGTATATTCTGCGAGTTCCTTTTCAAAACCATTAACATTTGGTCCAAGAGGCGCAATCCAGTTCTCGCTAAAAGCCTCTTCAATGTATTTTTGCTCCTTCCCACTCATATGTGGAGATGATAACCATATCTTTTTTTCCATTGTTCTACTGAAAATATTTTTCCGTTAATTTTTTTCTTAAGCCTGTAAATAATATAATTTTAATATCAAGAAGCATTGACCATCGCTTCATGTATTCCTTATTAATTCTAACCTTATCAGGAAAAATTACATCATCATTATACTTTTGAGGATCCGATTGTTTTTGTAAGATTTCTTCTTCGTCCATATATTTTAATGATGCTGCACCGGTTAAACCAGGTTTTAGTTGTAAAATAACCTTGTCAACATCATTTAATTTATCAGCATAACCTGGCACGTCGGGTCGCGGTCCGACAAAACTCATATCACCTCTTATTATATTCCATAATTCAGGAAGCTCATCCAATTTTGTTTTTCTCAAGAAAGCACCTGTTTTTGTTATTCGGCTTTGTTCTTTTGCTGCAACAGTTGTATCGGAATGAACTTTCTTCATTGTTCTAAACTTATGGAGAAGAAATATTTTCCCGTTTTGTCCGATTCGTTTTTGACTATAAATTACAGGCCAACCCATTGAAAACAAAACAATAATAATTATTATAAATAAAATAGGTGAAATTAAAATAATAAACACTGTTGCAACAACATAATCAAATATCTCTTTTAGAAATTTACTTCCTGGTTTATGAAGGTTCATTTCAATATTTAAATCAGTAATTTCCTGATGACGTACTAAAAATGACATTGAAAATAAAAATAGAAATACCGGTATACTAAAAATACTATTACCACTAAAAAAAACAAACAGAGATGAAATAAAAAGCATTAATGAAAAAAGTGGGTATTTCTTTAAATAAACAAATCCATAATACAACGAAATCAATAGAAAACTTAATAAAAAAAGCGCACCAATTAATCCGGAATAAAGTAATGCAGACAAAACCGGATTATGTGGATAATCATAGCCTTTTATCTCTGAATGAAATTTTTCACCAAATTTTTCTGTATACAAAAACCCACCCCCAAAAAATTTGTTAATAAGTTTCTGTTCACTAAAATATTCTATTGCATATTCCCATTTATCGTATTTAAAAGCAAGTTTTAATGCTTTCTTATATTCAATACTATTATTATTATCCTGTATAAATTTGTTTTCATAACCACTTTTTAACTTCGAATTTAAAGAAGGGTTTATTTTCGATACACTAAGAATAATAATAATTGATGGAATAATAATATAAAACAACAACCTAAAGTTTTTATTAAGATTATTTTTTTTTCTTCTAAAGATGCTAATAATTTGAGTAGAAATTAAAAGCGAAATTATTAAACCAAGTAGAAATAAAGAGCGGTAAGAATATGAAAAAACAATATTCAGTATTAATATAAAAATGAGAAATTGATTTAATATATTTCTTTTTTTATTGTCAGATTTAACTAATGAGGGTAAAAATGATATAATACCCAAAAATGAAAATAAAGAGTAAAAATTTGTATCAGTATTAATAGAAGTTCCAAAGGGGCTTTCAAATAAATAAATCCCATTTAACTGAAAAATAAATTTTAACAATCCTAATACAGCAATAATTACAGATAAAACACCAATTACTCTCACAATTTTTTTAAAAATCCTTTTAAGGTAATTAATATCTGAAGCCTCATGCATAAATAAAAACAAACTGTACAATACAATAACTAAAATAACAAATTCCATTATATCTTTTAAACATAACAGATATAATTCGTTTGAAATAAGTACTCCTACTAAATAAAAGAATATTAATATGTATAAAGGATAAAACGTTCTGGAAAACTCAAATAAATATGCTTTTTTTAAAAAGCTATTTTTAAAATATATGAGATTAGCGACAACGAATATAAAAAAAGCAGGTATAAATAAATATTTGATTCCTGGTAAAACCATCCTTAGTATCCAAAGAGATACAATTAGAATATAAAACCATGAAAGTCTGTTTTTCTTATATTTTATCATTTCAATATTCATATCCGAACTCTAAATTTTCAACCTCTGTATAATGGGAAATAGCTAGTGTCATTAATTTCGTTTTTTCTTTTGGCTACAAGCTCATTATATACTTCATCATTAACTATATACTTCCAAAGATTAAACTGTTTGTAATTATCTGAAAAACCTGATTTAAATCTAAATAATGAATCCTGTTGACTCCCAACTCCACCTCCCAAATGAAAGGTATCAAAACACTCTTTTGTGCTTTTTAATCGCACTTCATCTAATATCAACTTCATTGGTGTTTGATGTAGATATTCTTCTGCAGTTCCCGCTAAATGATACTGTACTATTTTTTGTGTATAAATAAAAATTGCACCTGCCATAATCTTATCATTCTCAAACGCCAGTATTAACTCCGATTTAAAATCTCTAGCATTTAATAAACGCTTAAAATAATCTTTATCAAAAAAATATTTATTTGACGCGTTGACGCGTTTCATATTATTAGTATAAATCTCTACAAATTTATCTAGTTCCTCTTCGGTTTCAGCTATTCTACAATTTATAGTTCGACGAAGTTTATTAATTTCAGACTTATTTGATTTTCTATATTTTTTTCTTTGATCTTCTAAACTTAATTTTAAATCAATAATAACAGTTTCATTTAACTGCTCAATATTGCCAATATTTTCTAAAATAAAATTTTGTTCAATTAATGGATGTAATCTTGAAAAAACTGAAACAACATTATTCTGCAACATGTGATTCTCAAATTCTGATTTAAATCCATTCAAACTCTCTTCAGATAAGTCTTCACGACTATACACAGGACCTACATACCCATATACAGATGTATAATCAATTAAGTTCTGGTCTTTGTCTATTAACCTTTCAATTAGAGGTAAAGCAACAAATTCATTGCCATTATCAAAAACAAAGAGTTTAGGAGTCCCTTCTCTATTTTGTTTAGCTAATTGATGATAATCATATGTATGGTAAAAATCATGCTGATAAGCAGATTGAATAATTTCTCTCCATTCTTTTTCACACGATAAATCAAAAATTTTTAACATCCAAATAATTTTTACAATACGATTTTAAAATCTACAAAAGTTTCTTAATATTAGAAATAACCCTCACCATATCTTTAAAATCATACCTTTGATCAACAGGAATTGCAATCAAATTATTGGTTATTTGGTATTCAAAAGACTTTTCAGATACCATTTCAAAAACGTTTGGCCAATAGGTTGGTAAAAATATTCTTTCTTTAATTAATTCCTTTCTAATTTCAGAACCATTATTTAAAAGCAAAGGGTAACATAAAGGTCCGTTAACTTGTTCTATATCCATCTGATTCATGCCGCCGAATTCCTTATGCAATATTTTAAAGTTTTTATTTCTTTTTTTTCTATGAGTCTCAAAATTTACTGAGGAAAAAATTGATCTAGTAATATTAGACATTAATAAAAGTGGTAATTTACCCAGCTCTTCTTCAACTATTTGATAGGTAGAATATGCTTCTTCAACAGGATTCTCTAATCTTTTCAATAAATAATCCATTCTTCCAGCTGATTTGTCCTGTCCTATTTCAATTTCTTCAGGGACATTCAATAATAGTGCCCCATCTGTTACACCAAAGAATTTTCTGATTGAATAAAAAGTTGGATTTTTTTTATCAGGTTTACTAAAAAAAGCTTGTGAGTTATCAATAATTAAATTTTGTATTTTTAATGACAGTTCATTTACTGTTTTACTTTTTACTCCAAAGTAATTTATATATAAAAAATATTCACTTTTTTTTAATTTACTATAATCAAATATGGGAACTAAATTATGATCCAAATTATAAAACTCATAAGAAATATTTTGTTCTTTTAATGGTTTATATAATGCATCACAAGAAAAAAAAGGCAAAAATAATTTTTCTATTTTTAATACTCGAAGAATATATTCAAGCGCATTTCGTCCAGTATTAAGAAAGATTGCTTCGGGATAACACTCGTTATTAAGATTATGTTGTAGTTCCAAAGAAAAATAACTTCCAATAGATTTTTTCATATTTGACGTTAATTATTTCCTTCAAATGATTTTATTGATGAAGTTCCCGCTTCCAAGACATTTTCTCTTTTTATAACTTTTTTAATTGTTAGCCAAAATATTCGTAGATCCAATAATAAATTAATATTTTCAACATAATAAACATCATATTCAAATCTCTTTGCCCAATCCAGATTATTTCTTCCGTTTACCTGAGCTAGACCTGTTATTCCAGGCAAGACCTTATGTCTCATTCTTTGCTCCTCATTATATAGTTTTAAATATTTTACAGACAATGGTCTAGGACCAATAAGAGACATATCTCCCTTTAGTATATTTATAAACTGCGGCAATTCATCTAAAGAAGTTTTTCTTAAAAAACGACCTGTTTTTGATAATCGTTTTTCATCCGAAAATAATTTTCCGGTTTCATCCCTTTCATCAGACATTGTTTTAAACTTTATTAAAGTAAAAATTCTTTCGTTTTTCCCAGGTCTTTTTTGAAAGAAAAGAGGTGATCCTTTATTCACAAAAAAAAGTATTATCGTTACAATTATTATAATTGGTAACATTAATAACAAAAAAAACAATGCTATTAAAAAATCAAACATACGTTTAAAGCATCTTGAGTACATTCTCATTTATTTACAAATTAACGTACAGCATTATTTAAAGGGCCTTTTACTACTGCAGGATTACCATACAAAACCTGTTCATTTAATATATTCTTAGTAACATTAGATTGCATTCCAACGACATTGTAATCGCCTATATTTAAAAAATTTCGTAAACTTGAATTTAGCCCTACGAAATTTCCATTACCTATTATTAGATTACTTCCAACACATACTTGAGCAGCAAAGAAATTATTATCACCAAGTTTTGTATCATGTCCAATTAAAGTTCCAACATTAAATGTGTTATTTCTTCCTATTACAGAATTACTATTAATAATCACATTTGCCAAAACAACACTACCTGATCCTATCTTTGCACTTCTTGTTACTAAAGCAGAAGGATGAATAAAAGTGTACATTTTTTCATCAGGGATTTTAAAACTATATAGTAATTCTGCTCTAACCTTCATTAGATCTGGCCTGTATAATGAATAGATAAATTTTACATCATTATAACTTCCATATTTTTTATATGCGTCATATGTTTTACATAACAGAGGAAATCCATTAATAGTATCACCCATAGTTTCGTCATCAAATGCAAAACCTAAAAATTCAATTTTCTCATTAAATCTTGTAACAGCATCATATATTTGCTCTGCAATTATAACAGCAGTTCCTTTTCCACCTATAATTATTACTTTATCCATATTCTTAAAATCTAATTTCCTTGATCGTTTTACAAAAATAGGATTTATTATCTACTTTTTTGAGCATTAGACATCATAGTTTCTACCTTACGGCAAAATAGATTTCCAAGAGATATCTTCTTCAGGGTTAGTATCAGCACCCCAAATCGTGAATAAAAAATCAGAGTTTGGATAATTAAAAACCGAATGGATAGAATCTATACCTCCTGAAAATAAAAGTCCATCTGATTTTCCTTCAATAGAAGTTGAAACAGAGGTTAGTACCCTGATATTCCCATTCCACTCAATAGAGGGATACATCTCAGCATATGCTGCCTTTATTTTAGGTAAACTTTGAGTTAACTGAGAATCAAGCCGGTCAATATAAACCTCTTCTCCTGAACACCAAATAATAGCAGCAGTAGCTAAAACAAAAGGTATTATCAAAACAGCATCGTCTAATTCTGATAAATCAAAATCACATTCATAGACAGCGTAAAAATCCTCATTCATAAAGGCTGAGATAACAGAACCAGGTTTAATTCTTATTGTAGAACTATCCGAATAAATCTCTGCGATATAATTTTTCTTTGTCACATTAATTCATTTTAACAAGTCGAAAACTTTGCTTAAATATCAGAATTCTTAATAAAGTTTGTTAGTAATAAAATCTATCCATAATCTAATTACTACTTTCATTAATAAGTTGATATTTACTAATTATTTTTCTTGAAGTCTTAATCATAGGTGGACCTATAAATTTACCATTCATTATCGCAACACCTTTACCTTCTTTTTTTGCTATTTCTGATAATCTAATCATTTCTACCGCATCATCATATTCTTGTTCTGTAGGAGAAAAATATTTATGCACTAGTTCAAGTTCTTTCGGATGTAATACCAACATCCCTTCAAAACCAAATTTCTTTGCTATTTTCAGATTTTTTTCAAGATCTTCATAATCATGAACTTTTATATGAACTGTATCTATTGGGATTACTCTTTCGGCTCTTGCGGCCATTGCAATCATTGCTCTTGCTGTAAATAGGCTATCACCTTCCAAATCATGTATTCCTTCCAAATCAGTTATATAGTCCTCACATCCAAATGCTATTGCAATAACACGTTTGGAAGCCTTACATATATCCTGAGCATTTAAAACAGCTGAAGTTGTTTCAATTAAAGGAATCAATTTAAAAGTACCAACAGGAATTCCTTTTTCGTACTCAATTGTTTCTAATAACTTATCAATAAAATAAATATCATTTCCACATTCTGCTTTCGGATACATAAAACCATCAACTCCTTCAATAGAAAGTTGTGAAATATCTTTTAATAAATGACCACTTTCCCTGTCATTTATTCTTGGAAACACTTTGTGATTTTTAAACTTTCCTTCCTGTAAAGATTTTATAATCAAATCTCTGGCAACTTGTTTGTTTTGTTGCGGCTGAACAGAGTCTTCAATATCAAGTAATAAAACATCTGCATTGGAACGATCGGCACTATCCATTAATCGCTCATTATGCGCAGGGACAAACATTAAGCTTCTTAACATATATTTATTCATATCATTCTGGTTTTCGTTTTACTAATACTTTTCGCCGAAACTTGATTACAGCAATTTTATTTTGGTTATATCCAGTAGTTTCAACGTATACTATTCCTCTATCAGGTTTACTTTTTGATTCTATTTTATCAAGTATTTTAGTTCTAACATAAATTGTATCATTAATGTGAACCGGGTTTAAATGAATTATACTTTCATACTCCAAATTAGCTATTGCTTTTCCACTAATTTCCGAGACAGTTAATCCAACTGCAATACTAAAAACTAATATTCCAACAACTAAAACCTCTCCATGTTGATTATTTTTAGCATAGTTTACATCAATATGTACTGGGTGATGATTCATAGTTAACAATGAAAAAAAATTATTATCACTTTCAAATATTGTTTTACCAAGACTATGATGTATTGTATTATTTACAGTAAAATCTTCAAAATACCGACCAAAACTTATAAACTCCTCCATGCTTTTATGTTATTAGTGCAAAATAATGTCTTAATTTTCTTGAAAATTTATTAATACTATTTTTTGATTAATTTTGAATTAATTAATCCTATGAACTGTTTTGTTAATATTGATTTATCATATACATCTTCTGCTAATCTTCGTGCATTCTCCCCCATTTCAGTTAGCTTTTGTTTATCATTATTCCATTCTATTAATAAATTAGCTAACTCCACAGGTTTTTCAGGATCAACATATGCACCACAATTATATTCCTCAACCATTTCTTTTGTCCAACCTGATGAGTTAACAATTACAGCTTTTTGTGCCGATAGTGAATCGAATAATTTATTTGGTGAATTCGTTTTTAATATTGGAATATTCTTAAACGGAACTACGGAACAATCTGCTATATTAACAATATCAGACATTTCCTCCATTGCAAAAAAACCAAGAAAGTAAACATTATGTATTTTTTCTTCAATACATCTTTGTTTCAAATGTTTTTCAACTTTTCCCTTACCAGCGAAAATAAAATTAACTTTATTATTTGATTGATTCTGAATTATTTTAGCTGCATCAATAATGTAATCTAATCCATTAGCAATACCCATTGCTCCAAAATGAATAATATAAAAGTTGTCCTCCTTTAGACCATGCTTTTTCATCAGCTCTTTATTCTTCTCTCTCAAAAAAAACTTATCTATTTTAGACATATTAGGTATCACTGTAATATTTTGAGAAGAGATACTTCTTTTTAAGATTCCTTCTTTCATTCCTGGAGAAAGAGCTACAATATGTTTTGCATTTCTATAAATACTCTTTTCTAACATAATTGCTAATCGTCGGACTAATGGTTTTTTTAATGCACCCATTTGAATAGGTACTTCAGGCCATAAATCTCTAACTTCAAAAATAAATGGAATTCGTTTAATCCATTTTAAAATTAGAGCAGGAACTCCAACAGAAAGGGGTGTAGATGTTGCGTAAACCATATCTATTCCTTTTTCCTTTAATGCATAATATGATGACTTTAGCATAAACTTAAAAAAGGAAAAAAAACGGGACATTATTCCCATTTCATTTGAATATGCGTTTCGAATATAAATAACCTTAATATTATCTATATTTTCAATTTCAATTGATTTTTTCAGATCTGATTTGCTTGTAAGCATAGTAACTGTATATCCATTACTAATTAGTTCCCTTGCAAACCAATATGATCTGGTACCTCCAGGCTCAAATGGAGTCTTAAAAAATTGATGTATATATAGTATATTCATAACTTCTTAAAGATAAAATTTAATTATTATAACTCTGAATAATAATTAAAACACCCTGATCTATAAACTAACTTAACAAATCTAATACTTCTTTACGAACTTCTTCCAATCGTATCTTTGCTTGTTTTATTTTAGTTTGTATTTCTTCCTTTCTGGCAAATTGTTTCTGTAGAAAATCAGTTAGCTCCTCCTCTGTTTTTTCTTTATTAACTAATTTAGAAATATTATTAATATTAACTACAGAAAAGTGTTCGCTAACCTTCCGGCTATCATTTGTTAATAAAACGCATGGAATTGCTCCTTCCGTTGCACCTGCAATTAATACGTGTAATCTATCACTAATAATAATTTCAGAATTCTTATATATGGCACGAACTATTTCTTCCTGTTCAAAATGAGTCTTCTCATCCTGCCATAATATTAATTTAGCATTAAGATCATTTGCAACATTAATTGATCTATCATTATCCATTCTAACCTGAGAAACAACAATTATATCAACTTTATTCCTTTTAGCAGTATTTTTTATAACTTCAAACCACTTTTTTACTGGATAAGGGCAATCAAAACGCATTGAAATTGTTATATGATTATTTTTCTTTTTATTTTCTTTAATATCTTCATCGTAAAATGCTAAATCAGGAATTACTGTTCCTAACTTGAAATATTCTTTACTGGTATATGTTCGCCAATAAATTTTATTAGAGAATCTAAAAATTATCTTCCACAACCATTTTAGCGATGTTTGCGTTTTTTTTGCAGCAATACCAATCCTTAATAATTTCCCTCTCGAAATTTTTATCATCAAAATAAATGGAATAAGAGCTAACTCCCCTATTAATCTTTGTCTTCGAAGGTTTATTTCACCAGGATTAAAAATAAATACTGACTTTTGTCCAAAAGACTTTATTATTGCCCATAACCATTTAATTAAGTTCCTATAAATATGTGAACTATCATAAAGTTGTAAACTTTTAATAAAACTATCAGGAGCATTACCTACAAAAACATGTAATTCCCCTTTATTTTGAATCCAACTTAACAATACCCTTCGATGAATAATATCACCTACATTTGTAAATTGCCCAACAACCGGAATAAATATCTTCATTTTTTATATTGTTAAAATCTTTTTTGTTTTAAAATATGCAAAGAAATTCTGAATTACCAATCCGATAGCTGTAGATATTGTCGCTCCAACAAATCCATACATTGGAATTAAAATAAATGAAGAGCTGATACTAAGTAATGCGGTTCCAAATACAATATTTCTTAATTGTTTTTCGTGTCCTGTCATTCCAAGCACAAAATAAACCGGACCTGTAAGAACATTAAAAAGCTGTGCAACAGCAAGAATAACAAGAGCCATACTGGCTTGCTTATACTCTTGACCAAAATAAGATAAAATCTCAGTAGGAAAAATAATAATTAATAAAAATACCGGCGTTGCAATTACCATCATATAAATTGTTGAATTTCTTATCAGATTTTTCAGTTCTTTTATTTTTCCTTCTTTATAGTAGTTTGCAAAATATGGTGCTGACACTGAACTTACAATTCCTAAAACAAAATTAATAACAAGTGCTGTACTATTTGCAATTGAATATAACCCAACGTCAGAACTGCTAGCATATATTCCTAATATAATTGTAGGACTAAATTTTATCAAATAAGTTGTAATACTGGAAAGAGCATAATCCGGTAAAGTATTAAAAACCCCGCTATATGATTTATACTCAATTGTTTTTTCAGTATTTAATTTTTTTAGTATCCCAACCAATATTCTACTTCCTAAAAACGAAGTTATTAACACTGAAATTAAAAAGAATATACTTACAATTAGTGGAGTTATATTATATCCTAACCAAGAAGCAATTGAAACTAAGGCAACTGTATAGAATGCTGACAACCCAACTTCAAATAAAGGGGCTATTTCAGGTTTTTTAAATGCTCTCATATACGATGCCTGAATACCAATATTTACATAAAAAGGTAAAGAAACAGCCATTATTAAAATTACTTTGGTAAAGGTATTGTTGTCAAAAAATTTATCGACTATAATTACACGAAATAATATAAATAATATTCCCAAAAAGATACTGGTACCAGTGATAAAAAGAATAACATCTCTTCTTAAGCTTTTCAATTTCCCAAAATCTTTATTGGCCATAAAAATTCCTGCAAACCTCAATACTGCCTGTTGAATTCCAAATTTTGCAAAGAAACTTAAACCAATTAGCATTGCATACACTAACATAAAATCGCCAAATTCTTGTAGTCCTAACTTTCTTGCTAATATAAACTTAAAAAGCAGTGTGCCAATAACAGCAACGCTTCTTGTTGTAGAGGTCCAAATTAATTTAAAAATAAATTTACGATCCTTACTTAATTGCTTTTTAATCTTACTTGTTATTTTCATTTTTCTTTATTCTTGACAATAAAATAACTCATAAGCAAAATAAATAATGCATATCTAAAATATGAAAAATCTCCACTGAATAAAAGAACAATAAGTCCATAATAAGCAATTAATGTAATAGTATTTCGCTTACTTAAAAGCACTATTATTACTATTATTGCACTTAATCCAAGTATACCTGTCTCTGATAATAATTCCAAATAAACATTGTGTGGGTATTTATGAAGATATGTAGAATTTTCTATAAAACTCCCGAAACCATTTCCAATTATTGGAGAATCAATAAAAGACTTAAAAGCTATTGATGATAGATCAATTCTAACACCAATTGATCCACTTCCTTCTCCTGAAAGGTAACCTATAGGATTTTCAATTAGTTTTGAAATAAATCTTAACTGTCGAATATCCAATAAATAAATACAGTACAAAAGAACAATGAAAAAAAGAAACAGCAGAAGAATTTTTAAATTTGCTTTCTTAATATAATTACGACCTAAATACACTAAAAAAATCAATACGACTCCCAGAAAAGGGCCTTTAGATCCTGACCACAATAACATAAACAAAAAGAAGACAATAAAAAAAATTCTAAAAAAATTGTTTTTTTTAGAAAATAATGCAGAAAAGAAACCTATTCCTGTCATCCAACCAAAGGTAATAGATCCAAATAATCCAAAATTTACAGGTCTACTATAAAATCCGTGTTTTAATTTAAATAAAATGCCAATGATACTAATTATAAATATTGATACAGTTAAAAAACTTAATACTTCTTCTTCTTTCCATTTAACACATTCAAAAAAAACAGCAATTGTAAACGGTAGAAGTAATCCATAATAAGATTTAATGAAACCATATTCCTTATTCCCATATAATGAAGAAATTATTAGATAAATATATAAAAGCAATGCAATAAAGATTATTCTTAAGAAAGCAGGAGAGAAATCTTTATACTTTTTAATAAAAATAATAAAAGAGATTAAAGTAAAAAGAAGAATACCGCAAATAACCAGATTGTTTTTCTCAAGCAATCTGGAAGTCTCAATAAAACCGATATTCAAATAAAAAAGTATTATAAAAAAACCTAATTTGTTTAGCCAATTATAAGATATTTTCAATGGTATATTTGTTCCAATCATAAATTAATTTTCTAAACAAGCAAAACCTTCTTAAATCCTATCAAACAATTATTATCTAATTACAAACTCCAATAATCCAATTTATTTATTTTGCTTCTATATACTCCTTTTATATCAACAAATAATGAATTATCAGTTGTAATTGATTTAAAGTAATCTTCGTTTAGATTTAGATACTTATCATGACTTACTGCTGCAATAACAACATCATAATCGTTTGCCGGTTCTTTTACTAAATCAAACTGATATTCCTCTTTAACCTCTTCAGCATCTGCATATGGATCAACAACATCAACTTTTACACCATACGAAAGTAATTCTCTATATACATCAACAACTTTTGAATTTCTAATATCACTAACGTCTTCTTTAAATGTAACACCCATAATCAGAATTTTCGAATTTTGAATATGTTTACCTGCTTTAACTAGTTTTTTAACAATTTGCTTTGCAACGTAGCCGCCCATTGAGTCATTTATAAAACGACCAGAATTTATCATTTGTGCATGGTAGCCCAATTGCTTTGCCTTATGTGTTAAATAATATGGATCAACACCAATACAATGTCCTCCAACTAAACCAGGAAAGAATTTTAAGAAATTCCATTTAGTTCCGGCAGCCTCCAAAACTTCAAAAGTATTAATATCCATACGATTAAAGATAATTGAAAGCTCGTTCATGAAAGCAATATTAATATCGCGTTGTGTATTTTCAATAATCTTTGAAGCTTCTGCAACTTTAATTGAACTTGCTCTGTGTACACCAGCTTTTATAACTAGCTCATATACTTTAGCTATATTTTCAGCTGATTCTTCATCGCAACCCGAAGAAACTTTTACAATTGTAGTTAATGTATTTACTTTATCACCAGGATTTATTCTTTCTGGAGAGAAACCAACTTTAAACTGTTCAATATATTTCAGACCTGATTCTCTTTCTAAAACAGGCACGCATTCTTCTTCTGTCGCACCAGGATATACTGTAGATTCATAAACCACGTAATCTCCTTCTTTTAATACTTTTCCAACAGTTTCTGAAGCTTTAATTACAGGAGTTAAGTCTGGCAAATTATGATCGTCTATTGGAGTAGGTACCGCTATAATATAAAAATTAGCTTCTCTTAAATCTTCAATATTTGCAGTAAATTTTATATCACAGTTATTAAATGCATCTGAATCAAGTTCCCTGCTTGGATCAATATTCTTCTTCATCAAATCAACTCTATCTTCTTTTATGTCAAATCCAATAACAGATATTTTTTTTGCAAATTCCAGTGCAATAGGTAATCCAACATATCCAAGTCCAATAACAGCTAAGGTAGCTTCCTTATTCAAAAGTTTGTTATACATATCTTACAAATTTAAATTTTTACAAAATGGATGATAATCTCCTTTTAATCCTATTGGAGATGCATTTCTTATATTATAAACTATATCAATTGATTTCTTTGTTTCTTCAAGTCCAAAACCGTTTCCCTTAATAATTTCCTGATATGATAAAGTATGTAAATCAGTAAATCCTCCGCTAAATTCAATTTCTTTATCTTCAACTGTAATAGAACGATATGTTCTCTGACCCTTTTCTTTTATTTCTTTAGGGATATCATTATAATCAACACTTAAAAACCAACGAACATTTGCTCTTTTTAGTTTTAAAAAACCTCCAACTTTGGCTGAATTTGAAACATGAACTATATTCTCTTCTACATCACCAAAAATCCATGTTAACATGTCGTAAAAATGCACACCAATATTTGTAGCAACACCACCAGATTTTTCTTTATCACCTTTCCAAGAAATAAAATACCAATTACCTCTTGATGTTATATATGACAAATCAATATCATAAATTTTATCTTTTGGTCCGTTATCAATTTGTTTTTTCAACTCAATAATTGAAGGATGCAATCTTAACTGAAGAATATTATTTACTTTCTTACCTGTTTCTTTCTCAATTTCTTGAAGAGCATCTATATTCCATGGATTAAGTACTACAGGTTTTTCGCAAATAGCTTCAGCTCCTTGTCTTAGTGCAAAGCGAATGTGAGAATCATGTAAATAATTTGGAGTACAAATACCAACATAATCAATTTTTGTACCTTCTCTTTTTAGCTTATCAATATGCCTGTCGAAGCGCTCATACTCAGTAAAAAAGTCTGCATATGGAAAATAACTATCAATCGCTCCAACAGAATCAAATTTATCTAAAGCAGCAACAAGCTCACTATTAGTATCTTTTATTGCCTGCAAATGACGAGATGCAATATACCCAGCAACACCAATTAAGGCAAAATTATTTTTTTGATTATTCATTTAATACAAAATTTTGTGCAAAAATATCAATTCTCTAACTATATCAAATAAAATATCGATATCTTTTATTGTTTAACTACTAAATTTTATAGAAAAATTTATACCACTCAATAAACTTGTTAACACCAGTTTTTATATCGGTTTCAGGTTTGTAATTTAAATCTTCCATTAATCCTGAAACATCCGCATAGGTACTTTCAACATCTCCGGCCTGTATGGGAAGCATTTCCTTTTGTGCTGTTATTTTCAGATTCTCTTCAATGGCTTTGATAAAGTCCATTAATTTTACCGGCGCACTATTTCCTATATTATAAATTTTATACGGAGCTATTGATTCTGATGGTTTTTCAGTTGTTTGTTTCCCCTTTGGAGGATTTTCAATTACTTTGAATATACCTTGAACAATATCATCTATATATGTAAAGTCACGCTGCATATTACCATGATTATATACTTTTATAGGCTTTCCTTCCAACATTGCTTTTGTAAATAAAAATAATGCCATATCTGGTCTACCCCAAGGCCCATAAACTGTAAAAAATCGCAAACCAGTAGTTGGAAGATTATATAAATAGCTGTATGTATGAGCCATTAATTCATTTGCTTTTTTACTGGCAGCATATAAACTTATGGGATGATCAACATTATCATTTGTACTAAAAGGCATTTTTTTATTTAAACCATATACACTTGAGCTACTTGCATATACTAAGTGTTTTATATGGTTATGTCTACATGCCTCTAAAATATTAGTATATCCTACAATATTACTATCAATATACGCTATAGGATTTTCCAAACTATATCTTACACCGGCTTGAGCAGCAAGATTAACAACTACATCAAAATTTTCTTTTTCAAATAACCCATTCAGATTCTCTCTATCTTCAAGATTGAGTTTTATAAACTTATAATTATCATTGGTTTCTGAAGTAATTAATTCATTATATTTTATTAAGTTCTGTTTTACCCCCCCTTTTTCTAATCTTCCAAATTTCAGATTAACGTCATAATAATCATTAATATTATCAAGACCGATTACATTAAGACCTTTATTCAATAATAGTTCTGTAAGATGTGAACCAATAAAGCCAGCAGATCCAGTAACAAGTATTTTAACCATAATTATTTTTTCTTTTTTGTTACTTTATTCTTTTCAAGAAAATATTCTTCTTGACTTTCTGGACAAACTGCTACGCCTTCTTTATTAAAATTTAAACGATGCCCATATTCACTCATCCAACCAATTTGTTTTCCTGGATTACCAACAATCAAGGCATAAGGCTTAACTTCTTTTGTAACCACTGAGCCTGCTCCTATAAAGGAAAACTCACCAATATTATTACCACAAACAATTGTTGCATTTGCTCCAATTGAAGCTCCTTTTTTTACTAGCGTTTTCTCATATTGATCTTTTCTTATAATTGCAGATCTTGGGTTTGTAATATTCGTAAAAACCATTGAAGGACCAAGAAAAACTTCATCTTCACAAATTACTCCAGTATAAATTGAAACATTATTTTGAACTTTTACTTTATTTCCCAAAATTACTTCAGGAGATATAACCACATTTTGCCCAATATTACAATCCTTTCCAATTTTGCAATTAGACATTATATGAGAAAAGTGCCAAATCTTCGTTCCTTCTCCAATTTGGCATCCTGCGTCAATTACAGCAGTTTCATGTGCGGAAAAATCCATAATTATTTGTTCAAGAATTCAATTAACGAAGATACAACAAATTCTTGTTCTTCTCTTGTTAATTCAGTATGAATTGGAAGGGACAAGACTGTATTTGACAATCTTTCTGTAACCGGAAAACTCTCTCCTGAAACCAATTCTTTTTCATATGCTTTTTGTTTATGCAATGGTATCGGATAATAAATCATAGAAGGAATTTCCTTGCTCTTAAAAAATGATTGTAAATCGTTTCTATTTATACTTTCATCAAGAATTAAAGTATACTGATGATAAACATGAGTAGAAGAATCTGAAACTTTAGGAGTTTTAATACCAGGTATATCTTTTAGCAATTCATTATAAATAGATGCTGCTTTTTGTCTTGCACCTGAATAATCATCAATATACTTTAGTTTAACATTTAGTATTGCTGCCTGTATTGAGTCAAGTCTTGAGTTACAACCAATTATATCATGATGATATTTAACGCTCTGTCCATGATTAGCTATCATATGGCATTTTTTCGCCAGTTCTTCATCTTTAAAAAACATAGCACCTCCATCTCCATAGCATCCAAGATTCTTAGATGGGAAAAATGATGTAGTTCCAATATCACCTATAGTTCCTGCAATAGCAGTTTTCCCATTTGCAAACTTATATATCGCTCCTATAGCCTGAGCTGTATCTTCAATTACATATAAATTATATTTAGAAGCGATTCTCATTATGGTCTCCATATCTGCACACTGACCATAAAGATGAACAGGAACAATTGCTTTTGTATTTTTGGTTATTTTTTTTTCAATTTGATTAATATCAATTGTGAATAACTCTGGATGTACATCAACAAAAACTGGCTTTAATCTTAATAAAGCAATAACTTCTGCAGTTGCAACATATGTATGAACAGGAACAATAACTTCATCGCCAGGCTGTAAGTCTAGTGACATTAGAGCAATTTGTAATGCATCTGTTCCATTAGCACAAGAAACAACATTGACTCCTCCATGATAATCTGAAAGATTTTTATTGAATTCTTTTACTTGTGGTCCATTTATAAAGGAAGTAGAATTAATAACATCCTGAATTCCTTTATTTACTTCTTCACTAATCTTATCGTGCTGACCCTTAAGGTCTACCATTTTTATATTCATCACAGTTATTTTACTAATGAAAATATGTCTTACAAAAAAAAGCTCTAATAAATCAGAGCTTTTAATATAGAATACTAATTATTATTTTGCGTAATTAATAGCTCTTGTTTCTCTTATTACAGTTATTTTAATCTGACCTGGATACGTCATTTCATTTTGAATTTTTTGTGAAATTTCAAAAGATAATTTTTCAGCATCCTCATCACTAACTTTTTCACTTCCAACAATTACACGTAACTCCCTACCTGCCTGAATAGCATATGTTTTCATTACGCCTGGATGAGCTAGTGCTAATTCTTCTAAATCTTTTAATCGTTTAATATATGATTCAACAACTTCCCTTCTGGCTCCAGGACGTGCTCCTGATATAGCATCACATACCTGAATAATAGGAGATATTAAAGAAGTCATTTCAACCTCATCATGGTGTGCTCCAATTGCATTACAAACTTCAGATTTTTCCTTATATTTTTCAGCAATTTTCATACCCAGAATAGCATGTGGTAATTCCGGCTCATCATCCGGCACCTTGCCAATATCATGCAACAGTCCTGCTCGTTTAGCCAATTTAGGATTAAGACCTAACTCTGCAGCCATTATTGCTGAAAGATTAGCTACTTCGCGAGAGTGTTGTAATAAGTTCTGACCATATGAAGAACGATATTTCATTTTACCAATTAATCTGATAATTTCAGGATGTAAACCATGAACACCAAGATCAATTGTTGTTCTTTTTCCAATCTCAATTATTTCCTCCTCAATTTGTTTCTGTGTTTTCTGAACAACCTCTTCAATTCTTGCAGGATGAATTCTTCCATCTGTCACTAATTGATGTAAAGCTAATCTTGCAATCTCGCGACGAACGGGATCGAATGCGGAAAGAATAATTGCTTCAGGTGTATCATCAACTATTATCTCAACTCCTGTAGCAGCTTCCAAAGCACGTATATTCCTACCTTCTCTTCCAATAATCCGTCCTTTGATTTCGTCATTATCAATATTAAAAACAGTAACAGAGTTCTCAACAGCCGATTCAGTAGCAACCCTCTGAACTGTCTGAACAACAATTCGTTTTGCTTCCTTGTTAGCTGTCATTCTGGCTTCTTCCATAATCTCATTAATCTCAGACATAGCTTCTGTTTTAGCTTCAGCCTTTAAAGATTCTGTTAGCTGCTCTTTTGCTTCCTCTGCAGACAAACCAGAAATAGCTTCTAACTGCTCAACTTGTTGCTTATGCATTTTATCAAGTTCCTCTCCACGCTTATCAACAAGTTCCATCTGAACTTGCAGGTTTTCGCGAATTACTTCTATTTCCTTTCCTTTTCTTTGATTCTCTTCAAATTTTTGAGAAAGAGAAGTCTCTTTCTGTTTAAATTTATTTTCGTCAACAATCAATTTATGAGAACGTTCGTTAATTTCTCTCTCATGTTCACTTTTTAATTGCAAGAATCTTTCTTTAGCCTGAAGTATTTTATCTTTTCTTATTACTTCGGCCTCAGACTCTGCTTCTTTAATTATTTTTTTGCTTTTAGTTCCCAAGGCCTTATCCCAAATAAAATAGGAAATAAAACCTCCTACAACTAAAGCAACGGAAGCAGCTATAATACCAACTACAGCTACTGGAACCGCTCCTAATATTGTTGAAATAATCATCTCTTTTATGTTTAATTTAAATTATAAAAAAACCCGCATTATTTTCTTCAATTCTCTAAAAACCCCAAATTAACATGGGTGGAGCTGCCATTCAATTTCGGCCATCCCCTGTTCCCGAAGGAATTCCGACGAATCGGAACGGGGCCCGCCCTCAGTTAAATAAGCTTTACTCCAATTGGTAAAGTGTTGAGTTTCACAGATATTAAAGAAATAATACGGGCAATATCTTTTTTTATATGTTAAAGAACGTTAGTATTCTCTTTTTAGAAATTCATTTAACTCGTTATCCAAGTCTTTTAATCCTTCCAAAACAGGCGATGCTTCAAGATTAGAGTCACATTCAATTACTTTTATTACATATTGCAAAGCGGCCATTGCTAAAAAATCCTGTATATCCTTATCGGTGTACCTTTGTTTATATTGTAACACCTTTTCATTTATCATTTTCGCTGCCTTACGAATCTTCTCCTCGTCTTTTCTGTCTATTTTAAGTGGATAATATCTATCTGCAACATTAACCCTTATTGATAATTTATCTTCCATTATCTATTCAGATTCTATCTGTTCAAAAGAGCAATACATTTGTCGATCTCCCGCACAATTCTATTAATCTTAATTTTAGCATCGTGACTATCACCAGTTGATGCTAAAAGACTTTTTGCTAATTTAAGCTTATTATAATTATTTTTCAAAAAATCTAGTTCAGCTTCTTTATTTTTTATCTGCGTTTTATATTCTTCTGTTTGTTTTTTTAACTCAGTATTTTCTACCTTTAAATTATTATACAAAGATAACAACTTTTTTACCTTATCCTTTAATGTAACAACGATATCTTTTTGTTCAATTTCCATGATTCTAAAATAAAAGCAAATGCAAAAATAATATAGCTATCGCTATTTTAAAAATATAAGTTCCTTATTATTATTATAAAACAAATTTAATTTTAGTTTTGTTGTTACAAAACAATTATCATTAATAAACCTGTATAAATTTATATAAAATAATGCAATATAAAAAGTTGAGTCTATTATTTTCCTTACTATTATTATCATCCTTGACATTCAGTCAAATTAATTATAAAAATATTGATTTTCTTTCACCTGTTGACTTTCCAATCTATTTATCAGGAAATTTTGGTGAAATCCGTTCGGCTCATTTTCATTCTGGCATAGATATTAAAACTCAGGGTGTTTCCGGCAAAAAAGTTTACGCAGTCGAAAATGGATATATCTCAAGAATTAAAGTATCGGTTAACAGTTATGGGAAAACTTTATATATAAATCACCCGAATGGATACACAACAGTTTATGGACACTTAAGTAATTTTAACTCCAAGCTAAATAAACTGGTAAAAGATATCCAATATCAAAATAATGAATTTGAAATAAATTACTTCCCAAAAGAAGGTGAATTGCTTGTAAAAAGAGGCGAACTTATTGCTTACTCAGGAAATACGGGGAGTTCGGAAGGTCCTCACTTACATTTTGAAGTGAGAGAAACAAATAATCAAATTCCTGTTAATCCTTTACTTTTTAATTTTGCTATTAAAGATAATATCCCTCCAACTTTTTATAGTTTAGTTATTTATCCTATAAATAGTTATAGTAAGGTAAACGGACAGAACGCCCCTATTCATCTTAAATTGAAAAAAGTTAATGGATATTATACAAAAGTTGATACTAATCAGATTAACCTGTCAGGTGACATTGGATTTGGAATTGAGATGACTGATTTTTTGAATAATTCAAGAAATAAGTGCGGAATACATACTTTATCGTTATTAATTGACTCTCTATTGATATATAAACACTCAATAGATAAATTCTCATTTTACGAGACTGGATATGTAAAAAGCCACATTGATTATGCTGAGAAAATGAGATCGAAAAAAACGATACAAAAAACATTTATTGCTCCAAATAACAATTTAAGCATTTATGAATTAGGCATAAACAAAGGTGTTTTCACTTTCATTAAAGACACTACGTATAATATCAAACTTGTTGCTACTGATGTAAAAGGAAATAAGTCAGAACTTTTATTAAATATAAAAAGTCAATTACCAGATTTCTCAACTCCTGTCGTTTATGATTCAATAGAAAATAATTATATGAAATGGGAAGTCGAAAATATTTTTGAAAGCAACGAACTTAAAATAGTTATTCCAAAAAAATCATTGTTTGATAGTATTGATTTTAAATATTTTAAATCAGAACCCGACTTTGAAGCTTATTCAAATGTACATCACGTGCATAATATTTATACTCCATTAAATAAAGCATATTCAATTTCGATTAAAACGCTAAATTTACCAGAGGAATTATCAGATAAAATTTTTATTACAGAATTACTCGAAGATGAAGAAATAAATCCAATAGGAGGAGAAATAATAAATGGTAATATTGTTTCTGAGGCAAAAAACTTTGGAGACTTTGTTGTTTTATTAGATACCATTTCACCCCAAATAAAATCGGTGTCGGATTTTGCGAATATAAAAAGCAACACTATTAGATTTGTAATTACTGATAAGCTCTCAGGAATAAAGTCTTATAACGGATATATAGATAATAATTGGGCTTTGTTTGAATATGATCAGAAAAACGATTTACTATTTTACATTGTGGATAGTGAAAGAATTGAAAAAAATATAGAACATGAACTGGAATTGTTTGTTATTGATAATAACAATAATATTTCAACTTATTATACAACATTTTACTGGTAAAAATTAAACTATGAAAAAACAATCTTTTTTAATTCTGATAATGTTCATTTTTGGAATGACTCTATCATGTTCCTCTTCAAAAGTTGATCCTGATATAACAAAGAATGAGCTCTATAATCACATTTTCTTTTTGGCAAGCGACTCGCTAAAAGGAAGATACCCTGGAACTCCAGAAGATAAAATTGCTGCTGAATACATTGCTGTAGAAATGCAAAACAGCGGGCTTGAATTATTATTTGACAATGGTTTACAGTCGTTTGAAATAACTACAAAAATTAAAGCTGGAGAAAATAATTCTTTATCAATAAATAATCAGGTATTAAATTTAAATACAGATTATATACCATTAGCATATAGTGCAAACAAAACTATTGAAGCTGAAGTTATTTTTGTCGGATATGGATTTGATATTGAACAAGATGAAAATTCCTGGAATGATTATTCTAATATTGATGTAACAGATAAATGGGTGCTTATATTTAGGGGTGAACCTGAAAATACAGAAGTCTCACTCCCATTTTCAATGTTTAGCAGCTTAAGATCAAAAGCAATTACAGCTAAAGATCAGGGTGCTGCTGGTGTTATTTTTGTTTCAGGGAAATTGTTCGATGAAGATGATGAACTAATTGAGCTTACAAAACCGGAAGGTGAAATCGAGATTCCCGTTATTCAGATCAAAAGAAATACGGCTAATTTACTATTGAATAAGAAAGGACTCTTAATTGATGAGCTTGAGAAAGAAGCAACTAATAACTCATTTAAAACAGAGACAATTTTAAAATGCCAAACTGATATTAAAACAGTATATGCTCAAACTTTCAACATTGCTTCACAACTTACTATAAATCCTGATTATGGATACATAGTAATTGGTGGACACTATGATCATTTAGGTTTTGGAGGACCCGGAACTGGCTCAAGAGCTCCTGGAATTAACAAACCACATTATGGAGCTGATGATAATGCTTCTGGTGTAGCCTCGATGCTTGAAATTGCAGAAAAGCTTGTTTCAAGAAAAGATAGTCTGAAAAATAACTTTTTATTCGTTGCGTTTGGAGCTGAAGAAATGGGATTAATTGGCTCAAAATATTTTGTTAATAATTTACCAATTCCTGATTCTACCATAAAAACCATGATAAATCTTGATATGCTTGGCAGAATGAGAGAAGACCACAGCTTACAAGTTAGCGGTGTAGGAAGTTCAATTGAAGGCACATCAATTATTGAGAGTTTAAATTCAGAATACGGATTTAAAATGGGATTTGCTCAAGAAGGATATGGTCCATCGGATCATTCTTCATTTTATTCTAAAGACATTCCTGTATTTTTCTTTTCCACTGGAGCACATCTTGATTATCACACTCCAGGTGATAGTGTTGGTAGTATTAATTTCAAAGGACTTGTTCAAGCTTCTAATTTTATTTATGATTTTGCATTTAATTTATCATCTGAAAATAAAAAACTTACATACCAAGAAGCAGGACCAAAAATGCCTGATGAAAATGCAAGAAATAAAAAATTAAAAGTAAAATTAGGCATAATGCCAGATTTCACTGGAGTTGAAAAGAATGGACTTAGAGCAGACTTTGTTGTTAAAGGCAAACCTGCCGATAAAGCGGGAATGCTTTCAGGAGATATTATTGTTGCTATAAATGGGAATCCTGTAGGTGACATTTATGAATATGTGGAGAGATTATCAAAATTAAAAGTAGGTCAAATAATTACGGTTGAAGTTATACGTGAAGAGAAAAAAGAAATTTTAATTGTACAACTTTAAACAATCTATAATGAAAAAAATCCTTTTTAAAATATTATTCTGGACTTTGGCAGTTCTTATAACATTAGGTTCTGCATATTACCAAAGAAAAACAGGACCAACATATCCTAAAAATATTGAGATAAATTTAGATGGAAATCGTACAAAATTTGAATTACCAAGAAGTGGTGATTCAAATGAAGATAGAATAGTTGAAGTTCCTTATTCTAAACATACTAGTGTTATTTTAAATTACAGGCACTTTCCTGTTAATGAATCCTTTACCAAAGTAAACTTTATACAAGTTGATAACAATATGGTAACTCATCTACCTAAACAATTACCTGCAGGAAAATTAGAATACTTTTTGTCTTTTGAGAATATTGAAACAGGAAAAACTTCAGAAACAGAACATGTAGTTATTAGATTTAAAGGAAGTGTACCTAACTGGGCTTTAATTCCTCACATAATTTTCATTTTTTTAGCAATGTTACTTTCTAACCTTGCAGGATTATTTGCTCTTGGTAAAATTGAAAAACATGTTTTTTATGGAAAACTTACTTTACTTCTGTTGTTGCTTGGCGGAATGGTTTTTGGTCCTATTGTTCAATACTATGCATTTGGACAAGCATGGACAGGCATTCCTTTTGGATGGGATTTAACCGACAATAAAACATTAATAGCCTTTGTTTTTTGGATTGTAGCAGTTCTTGGAAATAGAAAATCACCAAAATACAGGTATACTATAATTGCTTCAATAATTCTTTTTCTAATTTTCATTATTCCTCACAGTTTATTTGGATCGGAGTTGGACTATTCAAGCGGGAAAGTTGTTACAGGATTTATACAATTATTCTTTTAAACAAAGTAGATTACAAAAAGAGTGTAAATAAAAAAAGCAGGACTTTATAGTCCTGCTAAATTTCTTTTACACAAGTAAGCTTATTCTTGAGTTTCTTCTGCTACTTCTTCAACTACTTCTTCTGCTTCTTCAGCAACTACTTCTGTAGTATCAACAACAGTTTCTTCCATTTCTTCAGCTACTTCTTCCATTTCTTCAGCTACTTCTTCAACAGCTTCAGCAGCTTTTTCTTTTACATTTCCACAAGAATAAAATGCAGTAAAACTAACTAGTGCAAGGGCTACCAATAATAATTGTAATTTTTTCATGTTGTAAATTGATTTAATTATAATTTAGGATTCTTAACAAAAATAGCAAAATATTTGTAAAATCAATAAGTAAAGCCCGAATTTATTGAATATTTTTTAACCTTAGTCAAATAATTTAATACTTAAAGTTTAAATTAAATCCTGCTCTAAACCACCTTTTTGGCATTTCAATATTACCAATATCAACATACTCTTTATTAAAGATATTCTGTAGCTCCATAAAAACTGTAATAATTTCATACTTATATGAAAGTTTTAGGTCGCACAACCAGTATGGTTCAAAATCCTGATCAGCAGCATATTCATTAATAGAAAAATCATATTTAGTATAACTTCCTACTCTGTCTTGAAACCTTAAATTCCATGACAAATTTATTCTTTCCCAAAGCTTATTATTAATGTTTATTATAAGATTATGTTTTAAGTTATTTAAAGAATATTTCGTATCATAATTTTCAGATTTAGATATTTGTTCCAAGTAGTTGTAATCTATTCTTATTTGATTAATCCAATATTTATCAAAATTAAGTGTGTTTGTTATTTTAAATCCTTTCGTTAGCACATTCGTAAGATTCTGGGTTTCCCATTTTTCAGAAGGGTCAGAATCAATAGGTTTTACCCATGCTATTAAATTTTTTGAATCTCTATAATAAGCGCTAAAATTTGAATTCAATGTTTTGTTCTGGAATTTTAGTCCTACTTCGTAACTCCACGCTTCTTCTGGTTGTAAATTAATATTACCAATATTTGATGGACCATTATAAAACAAATCGGTAAATGTTGGTAAGCGTAAGGATTTATTAACAGTAATATAAGAATTCAATGTGTTTGTAAATCGATAACTCAAATCAAATCCGGGATAAAAGTTATAATTGAAATCATTTTCTGAAACCCAGCTTGTTAAAACACCTGCGGAAAATGATAAATTATTGTAATAAAATGAGTGTTCTAAAAAATAATTTGAAATGGTTCTTGAATACTTTTTAGTATACAAACCCTCAGATTCTCCTACAACTTTTATTGTATCATCCATTGCCACACCAAGAACATTACTCCATATATTTTCTGATCTTTGCTCAGCTCCAAATGAAGTAACTCCAAGCTTTGTTATCAATCTTGAATCGATCTTAATGCCATAAACATCGGTTAAGTGATAATTATGACCTGTATACCATGTTGCCGGTTCATATCTGAAAAGTTCAAAACGATCTTTGTGTCGACGAAAATAAACAACAGGAATAATTTTTAATCTTTCTCCTGTTTCAAATTTGAGGCTTGTAAATGTAGTTTTTGTTTGCTCAAATTGATCAGGATAAGCAGGAGTATAAAAACTGTTAGCGCCAAATTCTTTATCAGTATATCCTATCTGATAATCAATCTTTCCAATTTCTGAACTGTATTGTGTACTATAGAAAGCATTATATTGATCAAAATCGGTATTTTTAATATATCCTTTGCTCTGAGACTTAGATACAGAAACAAAATGCTTCATTTTATTATTTGTGAATGCTCCGGAAAAATTCTCTGAAAATAAACCAAAATCACCGGCAACAAATCCTACTTTTAAAAAATTTTCATTGAAGTTATTTGTAATAATATTAATTGCACCGCTGAATGCATTTGGTCCGAAAACTCTGGATCCTGGTCCTTCAAGAATTTCAATTCGCGCTATGGAATTTAAATCGATTGGTAGGTTCAAGCTATGGTGTCCTGTTTGTGGATCAGAAATATTTACACCATTTAGAAGTATTAGGTTTTGATCGAAAGAACCTCCTCTTATGCTTATATCAGACTGAATACCATTTACACCGCGTTGCCTGACATCAATTCCTGAAAAGTTTTTAAGCAATTCGTTAATATCAGAAACGGGCATCAACTTTATTTCATTTTCGTTAATAACTGTTACCTGCCTTGATAACTGTGAATATACTACAGGTGCTTTTTGTGCGCTCACAATAACTTCATCCAAGTCTAAGTTTTTTGTTACTGTTGTGTCTGTTTGACTCAACACCTCAACAGGTATTAATAATATGGAATAAGCTATGCTCAAAGTCGTAATTTTGATTACTTTTTTTAATGTATTAAAAACGGAATAATTTTTAGCATTCCAATTTTCAAACACTAATGATTTAATAATGACTGATTTAAATTGATTTTTCATTTTTCAAATTATTTAATAATTATCTGCACCCTGCAAAACAGGATGTAAGGTTTATATTATATATGTATTTTTTTGTACTCGCGCTGCAGCAATGCTGCGAAGATTCATCTGAATTTGAAGTAATCGAAAGAAGAGACATTAACTGCAAATCAGTATTTACTAATGTCAATTCATCAAGATCATCTGTTTCATTTAGTAAAGAATCAGTACAATCCTTTTTAAATGATCTTTCTGTGTTATTTTTATCAATAGCTTTTTCACATATACCTACATCAATATGACCTATTTGAACTTCTTTTCCTAAAGAAGCAAATATAGCATAACTTTTTCGCGACCATTGCCTGAAAATTAAAGATTGGTTTTGATGTACTATAGCTCTATTCATAATTACGGCTCAAAATTAAGCTTTTTTATATTCAAACAAAGAACAAAGTAATTTACCTTTTATTAAATTAACTTTATTCTAAATCTCAACCTTGATAGATAATAACATATATATATTTCATAAATTGTATGCAGTGATGCAGCACAGAATATTTCATACCGTCTTTTAATTGGAAATATGAACAAACAGGAAAGTATTTATACAAATATCCATCAGGATATAATTGATCGGTGTAAATCGGGTGAGCAAAAAGCTCAGTTTCAATTGTATAAATTATATTACAAAGCAATGTACAATACCTGCTTGCGCATTGTAAATGACAGCCTTGAAGCTGAAGATATTATGCAGGAGTCGTTCTTAAAAGCGTTTGAAAAAATAAATTTCTATAAAGGTGAAGTCAGTTTTGGTGCCTGGTTAAAAAGAATTGTAGTTAATCATTCACTTGATGAGCTAAGAAAAAGAAAACTGATTACTGATTCTCTGGAAGATTCTGTTTATGAAATTAAGGAAGCAGAAAAAGAAGCGAACACTTTTGATATCCAATGGAAAATTGAAGAAATTAAAAAAGAAATAAATAATCTTCCTGATGGATACAGAATTGTAATATCGCTTTACCTAATTGAAGGTTATGATCACGATGAAATAAGTAAAATTATGAACATTAGTAGTTCAACATCGCGATCGCAATGTGCAAGAGCAAAAAAGAAATTAATTGAAAGCTTAAAAGAAAAACAAATAGAAAAAACAACTAAATATGAATGATTTAGATAACATAATACAAAAAAACCGAGAGTTGTTCAATACAAATGAGCCGAATGATGGGCACTTTGAAAGATTTGAGCAAAAGCTGAACGAACTGAATAGCAAGAAAAAAACTTTTACTTTCGGTTATATTCTAAAAGCTGCAGCAGTGGCAATTTTAGTTGTTTTATCGGGATTATGGGTTTATGATAATATTAATGAAACGAAAATAAATAAGGGTATTGCATTAAGCGAAATTTCACCAGAATATGGCGAAGTGGAAATGTACTACACACATCTGGTAAATGAGAAATATGTAGAAATTAATAAAAGTGAATCTTTAGACAGTTTGCAGAAAATGATATTAGTGTATGAGCTAAATGAGATGGATTCTATTTATGAAAACCTGAAAAAAGATCTTACAGTTAATCCAAATGATAAAAGAGTAATAAATGCTATGATTCAACATTATCAGCTTAAAGTTGAAGTTATGAATCAAATTTTAAATCAATTACAACAAGTACAAAATTTAAATAAACAAAAATCCGAAAACTATGAAAGCACCGAAATTTAAATCCACTCTATTACTAATAATCGTCCAATTATTAGTAATTACATCGGCATTTGCTGCTGGTGAAGAATTCTCTAAAAATTTGCATAAAGACTATGATGCTGATGCAAATACACTCTTAATAATCCAAAATAAATTTGGAGATGTAGATATTAACAATTGGGATAAAGATAAGATTAGTATTGATGTTATTATCACTGTTGATCATAAGAACGAAGATAAAGCAAAAGAACTTATTGATCTTATTGATGTAAAATTTAATCAGTCTGGAAATACAATTGAGGCTATTACTGAATTAGATGATAAGTTTAGCAAATGGAATACCTTTTCTTTTGGTGATGACAGCAAAGATTTTAGCATTGACTATAAAGTGAATATCCCTAAAGATATTAAGCTTGATTTATCGAACAGATATGGTAGTGTATTTATTAATGAGATTGCAGGACATTCAAAAATATCTGTAAAATATGGTAACTTGAAGATTAACAAAATTTTAAGAAAGAATACAAAGCCATTAAGCGAAGTTTATCTTGCCTACTCAAAAGGAACAATTGATGAGTGTGTATGGTTAAATGTAACTTTAAAATACTCAAAACTGGAAATAGAAAAGAGCAAAGCCATTATTGCCATAACAAAATATTCTAAATTGTTTGTTGATAAAGCAAGTTCTATTGTTTGTGAATCGAAATACGATGAATACAGAATTGGTAGTGTTTCTAACTTTGTTACCACTTCAGCTTATACAGATTTTGAATTTAATGAAATAACTAAAAAGCTTGATTTTGACAACCGATACGGAAATCTTAACGTTGATTATGTTCCCGAAGGTTTTGAAAAAATTGATATAGAGAATGAATACGGAAATATAGATATTAGAATAAGTCTGGATGCATCGTATAATTTAAAAGGATATGCAAAATATGCAGACATAGACTTTCCTGAAGGAAATAGGTTAAGCAGAATTAAAGAAAACACATCGCTTCAGATTGAAGGATTAATTGGAAAGGATAACAGCACAAAATCGATTGTAAATATCAAAACAAAATATGGTAGTGTTGATCTTGATTAATACTTACTAAAAGAAAAATAGAAAAGACCCGGAGTTTTTCCGGGTCTTTTTTTAACATTAAATAGTTTTATTTACTAAATCCAAATGCTTTCATCATTTTTTCAAAAACCTCTGTATTTTCATAAATTCCGCCAAACTCTTCAGCTCCCGGACCAAATGCGAAAATAGGAACCATAACTGCAGTATGATAATCTGATGAAAAACTTGTCACAATTGATTTATTGTTCATATTTCCATCTATAATTGCTAATCCTCCAGTTTCATGATCACCTGTTATAATAACAAGAGTTTCTCCATCTTTTATTGCAAATTCAAGGGCTTTTGCTATTGCATTATCAAAATCGATCATTTCAGATATTACGTAATCTATATCATTTTCTTCTCCTCCCCAGTCAATCTGAGAACCTTCTACCATTAAGAAAAATCCATTTTCATTTTTATCTAAAATTTTAATAGCTTTTTCAGTTGAAATTGGTAACATTTCTCCTCTGCCATCTGCATACTCTGGATTATGCTCATCAGCTGTAAAAACAGCAAATTTTCCTTTAAACTCAGTATTCAGATTTGCCAAACCATCAATTATGGAGTATTGATTTTTCTTAAGAGAATCGATCAGATTCAATTTATCTTCTCTGTTTGCAAACTGCTTTTTTCCACCACCAATAAACAAGTCAATATCTACATCTAAAAAGTCAAGTGCTATATTTTCATAATTATAACGTGATGTATCATGAGCAATAAAAGAGGCTGGTGTAGCATGCAAGATTGAACTTGTTGATACTAATCCGGTTGCCAACTGATTCTCTTCTGCATATTCTAATATAGTTTTGAAGGGCTTTCCTGTTGAATCAACAGCAATACAATAATTTTTAGTCTTCTTCCCAGTTGACAATGCTGTTCCCCCAGCGCCGGAATCTGTTACAAAATCGGTTAAAGAATACGTTTTGTGAAAACCTATATTTTTAAATTTTTCAATTGCTAAAGGCTTTTCTGAAACAGACATTGCTGCATATATTTGAGTAACTCCCATTCCATCACCAATCAATAAAATTACATTCTTTGCTTTTTTAACTTGCGGTTCATTTAATGTATCAACTCTGTTGCAAGTAATATTTAACAGCAATACAATTGCAATAATACTTAGTTTTCTCATTTCTTAACTGGGTTTAATAGTTTTTCATCTTTTGCTTTTGCTTTCAGCCACCAATTTTCAGGAATTACTGACCACTCATTTTTCAATTCCGGTTCAATAATACCTTCTTCTTCAATCCATTTCATCATATAATATCTTAAATCCTTTTCGGTAGAATTAATTCTTCTATTAATTAATTCTTCTTTTGATAAACCGACACCTTCTGTAAAATGATCACCTCCACCATTTCCGCGATAGCTATTTACGGCAACAATGTATGTACTATCTATGTAAAACTTATTATTATCAGACATTGATGTAATAGTAACTTTATCATTTATAGGTTTTGTAAGATCAACCGTATATTTTATTCCTGCCGCAATATCAAAGTTGTAGAAATTATTTAACAAGGTATAAGAATTCTGTTTTTTAGAATCACCATTCTCTTTCGATTCAAACAACAACAAGTGATCATTCTCATTTTCCATGGTATTAAACCAATTTGCAAAAGAATATTCAAGATATTTATCAATTTCACTACCGGTAAGATTTATTGTATATAAAAAGTTTTCAAACCTGTACAGTTTAAACATATCTCTAACATAAACTGGTCCCTCATTAATTACAGAATTAAACGATAAAGGTGCTGCTAATGAAATATCAGCATTGCTAATTTCCAACTGAATATGATGAATTAAATCGATAAATTCTGATGGTCCATACAAAGCTTTATGTGTACTTACACTTTTACTAAAGACACCTACTTCTTTAGAAACAAACTCCTTAACTTTATTAAATTCATTCCCGAATTCAATATTAAATAAGGAATCTGCTTTTAATTCTTTCATTTCAACAACATTTCCTACAATGTTCTTTTCGTATTTTCCTTCGGCATTTAGCTTAAACTTAACATTTGCAGTTACAACCTGTTTTGCAGAATTCTTAGGTCCTAAAACAATAACTTCATCACCATTTATATTTTCAATTTTTTCATTCCATGTATAATGATCGTGCCCAACAAAAACAATATCAAATCCAGGAACCTGTTCAGCTACAATTAATGACGCATTCTCATTTTTATATGTTTCGTAATCAACATTTCCGTATGTATAATCATAGCCGGCATGGAATAAACCAACTAATAAATCTGGATTCTCGTTTTCTAAAATACGTGGAACCCACTTTTTAGCAGACTCAAGCATATCTTCGAATTCTATACCCGACCAAAGCTCTTCTGGCAACCATTTTGGTATCCCAGGAGTAATTAAACCCAATACAGCTATTTTAACTCCATCTTTCAGAACAATTTTATATGGGTCAAAATAAGGTGAGCCATCTTTTTTTACCGCATTAGCAGCTAACCAAGGAAAATTGAATTCATTTTTTAATTTATCATAAACGGCATGACCTGCCTCAATATCATGATTACCAATTGTAGCAACATCGTATTGCATGTAATTCATTACTTTCGAGCAAATATGCTGTGCTGTAACATCTTCGAAGTTATAATAATAAACAATGGGTTGACCTTGAAGAATATCACCATTATCCATTAAAATAACATTCTCGTCTTTTTTAAGATCTTTTACATAAGAATGAACTTTCGATAAAGAACCGGACACTTGTCTGTCATTAATAAAATCATAATCGAAAATTGCACCATGCACATCACTTGTTTCAACAAGAATTAATGAATATTCCTGAGGTCTTTCTATTGACTCAGTGCATCCTAAAAAGGCTATCATCATTGCTATCGAAAAAATTAAGTGTAGTTTTTTCATAATATGAAATTAAGGAAATTCAAAAATAAGGATTCTTAATTTGAGAAAGATTAAAAAACGTAAAATATAAATTATTTTATCAGAATTATTAATGGATATTTTAAAGTAAAATGAATAACAACCTCATATAAAAAGTCTATTTAAGGGGATAAATAAGACCTGTAGTTTATACTCAGCAACCAAATCACACTTTTTAGTTAAAATAAATCTACTGAAATATTTTGTATAAAAGCAGTATAAGTTGTTTCACCTTCCAATTTGGCCATCGAAAGAACAATAATAACAGAAATTTCTTCTCCACTAATATTTTTAATATCTATTTCTTTTCGCTCACCAATAATTTTTTCTGCTTTTGGATCTATCAATGAATTAATAAAATCATTTTCATATTTATCTTCCGGAAATAATTTTTTAATATTCCTACCAATAACACCATCTTTATCAATTTCCCATAATTCTTGAGCTGCCTTATTAAAGAATTTTACGACTCCAGCTTGATCAAATGTTACTATAGCATCAGAAGCCCCTTGAAGAGTAAGCTCTGTACGCTTTTGTACTTTTTCAATTTCTTTAAACTGTAACTTTACGTCTTCCCTCGCTTGTTTTAACTGAGCTTTTAAATCAGCTTTATGCTGAAGTAAAGATTCTTCATGTTTCTTTAGTAACTCAGTTTGTGTTATAGTCTCAATCTCCATTAGCTTTTTATGAGTCTCATCATTTCCAATATAAATTATTTTGGCTATATCATCATACATATCTTTTACTGCTGATAATGAAGCTCTAACCCATATTTCTTTGTCTTCTTTTGTTCGCTGGCGTAAAGTACCCTCCCAAGTTTTTCCTTGCGACACTTCATCCCATATCTCTCGAAATTTATTAAGTTCAGATTTATCAATAAAATCGAATACACTTTTTTCTTTCAACTCAAATACCGAGTATTGCATTAAATCAATAAATTTCTGATTAAATTCTAATAGGTCTCCTGTTGGCAAAAAGTCTACTTTTATTGTTGCTTGATTAAGCGCATTTATCTGGCCTAAATAATCTAAACTTTGCTTTTTCTGCTCTGTAGTATCCATTGCAAGGAACAGAATCTTATCAACCTCACCATCATCTTTACGCATGCAAGTATATGAAGACATTGTCCACAAGTCCCTTCCCTGCTTGGTTACATGTTTCATATCGCCCTCAAAATGCTTACCTCCTTTTGCTAGTGAATTCCATATTTTATTAAACCACTCCTGATCTTTTTCATTTACAAACATGGATATGTTTTGACCTTCTACATCTGAGTTTTTTTCATAACCCATTTTCTTAAGAAACTTTGTATTTGCATACAAAAGAGTCCCGTTATAGTCATATTCTGCTCTAATCAATGTATGATTTACTGCATTTGTAAAAGTTACAAATTTTTCACTTTGCCTAGCTGCTTCCTCTTGCGTGGCTTGCAGCTCTTCCATATTCTGACGCATTTGTTCTTCCTGAGCGGCTAAAGTTTCAGCTTGTAGCTGAGATTCTTTCAATAACGTTGCTGTTTTTGTGTTTATTTTCACATTAGATATAGTAGATGCAACACTTTCAGCAACTTTTTCAACAAACTCAATAATATATTTTTCGATATTTTGAAATGCTCCAATTTCAATTACTCCATGTACATCATCATTAAATTTTAGTGGTACAACAAGAAGACATTTTGGAGTTGCCTCGCCAAGACCAGAAGTAATTTGCACATAGCTTTCAGGAACATCGGTCATGTATACTGTTTCCTGCTCCAACATTACAGCACCAATAGTACCATCGCCCCACTCAACTCTCTTATCAGCGTATTTTCGACGTTCATAAGCATAACAAGCAGTCATTTTTAAATGTTTATCTGCTTTGTCTTCATCTTCAATAATAAACAGTGCACCTTGATTTGCACTTATATATTTTACAAGCTTGCTAATTAAATTATAGGATAATTCCTCAATATTATCTGTGTCTTTTCTAAGAATATCAGCAAATTTAGCTAATCCTTCAGCTATCCAATTTCTTTGTTGATCTTCATTTCTTCTCTTCTCTTCCTCTTCCTGATTTTTTTTAAGGTTATCTCTAAGATCCAATATTGACTGACCCAATACATCATCAGAACCCTGCACTTTATAGTCTGTATCAATTTTGCCTAATCTTATTTTTTCGACAAAACGAAATATTTTTTGATTTTTATCAAACTCGTGTTTTAATGAATTGTGCAAAGAATCAGATGCTGCAGCATACTTTTTACTTAGAATGTACGCATAAAAAGCCAATACGAATGGGGTTAAATCCAAAATTAAATAAACAGGATTACTCCTATGTAGATTTACAATTTCTGAGAAACTTATCTTTTTAATAAAAAAGTCTATTACTAAAATAAATAATACCGTTAAAAGTCCAATAATGAATCCACTTATGGTATATTTAAAAACTATTGTTTGCGAGTTTCTTTCTTTCATAAAACAATATGATTTTTACTGCAACTAAAAATAAAGAATATTTTCAACAAATCTTTCAAAAATAATCGATAATTAAAAATCTTTACTATAATTGTTTTACTTTAAGAATTTAAAAAGAATAATTTATTAGTGAACAACGTTAATAAGATATGATGATATTTTATTAAGCGGCAATATTTTATCTGCTGCATTTAGTTTAATTGCTTCTTTTGGCATACCAAAAACAACGCAGCTTTGCTCATCCTGAGCAATAGTTTTGGCACCAGCCTCTTTCATTTCTAACAAACCCCGTGCACCATCGTCGCCCATACCTGTCATTATTATACCAACAGAATTTGCTCCTGCATATTTTGCTGTTGATCTGAAAAGCACATCGACTGATGGTCTATGTCGGTTTACAAAAGGACCTTGTTTAACTTCTACATAATATCTGGCACCACTTCTTTTTAATAAAGTATGATAATTTCCTGGAGCTATTAATGCTCTGCCTCTGATTACAGAATCTCCATTAACAGCTTCTTTTACAGTTATTCTGCATAGGTCATTAAGTCTTCCTGCAAATGAAGTTGTAAATTTTTCCGGCATATGCTGAACAATTACAATTCCAGGTGAATCCGGAGGTAATACTTTTAGAAAATCGGTCAAAGCTTCTGTACCACCAGTGGAAGCTCCAACAGCCACTACGATTTCTGTTGTTTTAATCATACTGTGATTATGAACCGGAGGTAATATAGCATCAGCAGTATATTTAGGCTGAACCTGAATTGTCTGAGCAGAAACTTTTCGTTTTACTCTGGCATGAGCAGCACCTTTAATTGCTTCACAGATTCTTATCTTTGACTCATTTATAAATTCTTTTGAAGACATTTGTGGTTTAGTAATAATTTCAACTGCTCCATATTCAAGAGCTCTGATTCCTGTTTCGGTACCTTTAGCAGTTAAACTAGATATTATTACTACAGGAATTGGATGTTGCGACATTATTTTGCGTAGAAAAGTTAATCCGTCCATCCGTGGCATTTCAATATCCAGCGTTATAACGTCAGGAACTTCGTCCATTATTTTTTTTGCAGCTAAATATGGATCAGAAGCTGTACCCATAACTTCAAGATCTTTTTCCGACTTAATTATTTCAACTAAACTTTGTCGAACTATAGCAGAATCATCAACAATTAATACCTTTATTTTCTCTTTAAACATGCAAATACCATATTTATACTAAATAAAAAAATGTTTTAAAAGCTATTTCTTTTTTTTAAAGTTAGTAATTTGCTTTTGAACATACCTCTGTGCTACTTCACCAGTTTCAGTATTAAATATTATTTTCCGACCTAGTTTTCCACCAACACTTGAACTTATTACATTTATTTTTAGTTCATCAAGCATCTCATTGGCTAATTTAATATTTCTATCACCAATATGAAACTGCGGATTTTTTATTTCAATCACTTCTCCTCCACCAAAAACTTTTGCAATAACATTAAACTTCTTACTACCAAATGAATACATTTTATCCAACAATTTCTCGATTGCAATATTACCATATTTAGGTGAAGCTAATCCTTCTCCATTCCAATAAGGAAGCATGTAATGACACATACCTCCAATTTTCAAATTTACATCCCAAAAACAAACTGCGATACAAGAACCTAAGATTGTATTAATCTGACAAGGCTCTTTACTTGCATATAAGGCAGCAGGATATAAAAAGTGTGAATTTGGATTATCCATTCTTAATATCTAAAAAGTTTCAGATTCTATATCCAGGTCCTCATTATCATCGAAGAATAATTCATTTCCGTCAAAAGCAAAACCACTTACTTGTGATTCGTTTTCAGGAATTGAAAACGTAAAATTTGTTCCTTTTCCTAATTCACTTTGTATGTCAATACTACCGCTCAATAAATCAATTAAAGCTTTATTAATAGATAAGCCTAATCCATGACCTCTATGGATTGAATCAATTCCTGAATCTAATCTTTTAAATCTATCAAAAATTATTTTTTGATTTTCTAAAGATATGCCCGTTCCGAAATCTTTAACAGAAATAACTAATTCATTTTTTTCAATGCTTGCTTCAATAATTATTTTCTTATTCTCATAACAAAACTTTGTTGCATTGCTTAATAAATTAGATAGTATTAATCTTAATTTTTCAGGATCAGTTTTAAAAAAAAATGGTTTATTATTTTCTGTTTTAATATTAAATTTAAAAACAGTAGCAATTTTTTTCTTCTTAGTTATATAATTAAATGACTCTATAACACTTTCCATTAAATGCTTAACATCAACATTCAAAATTTCAGGATAAATTTCTCCGGCCTCAAGTTTAGCTGCAACAAAAATATTTCTAAGCTGAAAATCAAGATTAAAAGCCTCGGAATATATTAAAGAAACCATTGAAAATACTTTTTTCCAATTCTCTTTTTTTACGGATAGAATACTCTTTGAAAGAGCTAATATTGAAGCAAAAGGATTAATTATTTCGTTGGTTATATTTGAAATAAAATGACTCTTAAGAGCTTCAGAGTCTTCCAGCTTTTTATTTACTTTTATTAGCTTTTTATTAAGATCCTGAACTTCTTTAAAAGCATCTTTATTTTGCACAAAACGCTTTTTAAGCTCATCAATTAATTCCTTATCGGTCAAATTGCTCATAATATGAATTTTTAAATTCGTCTGAATATTGTCGGTTTAATTTGTTCAAGAGGTAGATTCATTCCTAAAATGGACTCGGAGTGTCCAATAAATAAATACCCTCCACTCTTTAGCTTATAACACAACTTATTTATAACCTGTTCTTGTGTTTCTCTATTAAAGTAAATTAGTACATTTCTGCAAAAAATAACATCATATATATCCGGCATGTTATAAACATCGCTCATAAAGTTCAATCGGTGATAAGTTGTTTTTTTTCTTAAATCTTTAATAACTCTAACAGTTTTTTTCACTCTGTCCTTACTTTTCAAAAAATATTTTCGTTTTAACTCAAGTGGAATATTTTCTATTCTTTCTTCTTTATAAACTGCTGCAGCCGCATTTTGTAGAATAACTGATGAAATATCTGTTCCAATTATTGAATAATCGAATTTTGGATTATTATTTTTAAATTCATTTAATGTTATTGCAATAGTATAAGGTTCCTCTCCACTTGAGCAACCAGCACTCCATACTTTTAAGTTGTAATTTAACTGATTTTGACTTATAAATTCAGGAAGTACCTGTGAATTTAAATAATCAAAATGAACAGGCTCTCTAAAGAAATCTGTTTTATTAGTGCTCACAACATCCAACATGTGGATAATCTCATTTTTTTGTCCTTCATCGCTAAAAACATAATCAGCATATTCTTTAAACGATGTTATATTTAATTCGCGTAGTCTTTTTTGCAACCTACTTTGTAGCATTACTTTTTTTACTGGAGGCATTTTTATTCCCGATTGCTCAAATACAAATTCGCTTAAGCGATTAAAATCATCGCTAGACATTTTAGCACTAAAAATCTTATTTAAATTAGAATCAACCATTAAGCTCAATTTAAGTTTTAAAGAGAGGAGACTAGTCTCCTCTCTTATTCAAAAGATTAATAAACATGAACCCTAACCCTTAATATCTATGAATATCTTTTGAATTATTATTTACAATTTTATTATGAAAATAGATTTAATTTAAAACTTTTCATATTCATCATCAAGACTTTTATTATCATACATTTTTAAATCAAATCCGGCTTTCTCATTAGTGCTTGTGTTCTTTTGATTTTCTTTTACTTGTGCCTGATTATCAGTATTTTTTTGAATTTTTGATTTAACAATACTTTTCTTAACACTTGTTTTTTTATTTCCAGTAGAAAAGAAAGATATATTTTCTTTCAACTGCTGAGCCTGACTTGCAAGCTCTTCAGAACTTGTTGCTAATTCTTCTGATGCAGCAGCATTTTGTTGTGTAACCTGATTTAACTGCTGGATAGCATTATTTACCTGATCAGCACCGGAATTTTGTTCTAAGCTAGCTGCAGAAATTTCCTGAACTAGTTTAGCAGTTTTTCCAATTTCCGGAATAATTTTACCCATTAAACCACCTGCTTCTTCAGTGACTTTTAAACTGTTTGTTGATAAATTAACAATTTCGTCAGCTGCTATCTTACTACGTTCTGCAAGTTTTCTAACTTCAGCAGCAACAACAGCAAATCCTCGTCCATGCTCACCAGCACGTGCAGCTTCTACAGCAGCATTTAATGCTAAAATATTGGTTTGAAAAGCAATATCATTTACAACTGAAATTTTATCGGCAATTTGTCTAATTGAATTTAAGCTTTCCTGAGCTGCAGTCGCTACTTTCTCTATACCACTAGATGCTTCGATAGAAATTTTCTCGGTTTGTTGTGCGTTATCTGTATTTTGCTGAATATTAGAAACCATTTCTTCCATTGATGAAGAAACCTCTTCTGTTGATGAAGCTTGTTCACTTGCACCTTGCGATAACTGCTGAGAACCAGAACTTACCTGCTGACTAGCAGAAGCAATATTATCGGAACTATCATCAACACTTTCTACTATACTGCGTAATTTAATTACCATTCTATTTAAGGCATGTGCTAAAATTCCTACCTCATCTTTCTGATCGAGTTCAATTGTAGCTGTTAAATCTCCATCAGCTACTTTACCAGCAAAATCTACTCCCTTGTTTAATGCTTTTGTGATATTACGTGAAACCGTAGTCACAATTAAAACAAACACAGCAATAGCAATCAATAATGCAATTAAAATAGTGGCTCGAAGCTCTTTAAGTTGATTAAAGAGTATATCTTCATAAAACGAAACAGCTATGTATGAATCAATACTTGAAATATATTCAAAATATTGGTATTTCCATTTCCCTTCGGATGTTTCAGGCCACTGATATCTGGACTTACCTGAGTCCCCACCTTTAAGCATTTGTTTAAAAAATGTAAATTCACTTGCACTTTCTCCCTCTTTTGTAGGGTGAATAATAAATGTTCCATCTTTTGCTACAAGAAATGGATAACCAGTTTCAAAGTAAGTTTTGGTGTCAAATATTTTTTTAAGCCCTTTTAAATCTTTCTCTTTAACTCCAACATAAAGCATCCCTTGTATCTGACCATTAATCATAATTGGTTCGTAAACTGTAAGATAATAATCATCGACTACAAAAGCTCTACCACGGTATGTCTGTCCTGATTCTATAGCTTGAACTACTGGCGAATTATTAGGAATATATGTACCTAATGCTCTCCCTCCACTTGAATTTAAAACATTTGTAGAAATTCTTAGATACCCTCCTTGAATTTTTTGAAAAATAGTTGACGTAGCTCCTGTTAACTCTTGAATTTTATCAACAATACTGTTATTACTATATAATCCCTGATCTCCAACTCTCAAGGTATTTAGATTTATTTGCTTTGAATTTAAGTTAATCTGATCGGTTGCATTAATTGTAATTGCTTCTTCTGAAGAATTCAAATTACCCAATGAATATAAATATTCATGTGCTGTTTTCATTGCATAACTTACCTGATTCTCATTATTAGCAATCTCTAATTCAATAATACTAACCATATCTTCTAATTGCTCATACATTCTTAAATCAGCATTATTTACTATTCTATCCTTAGTTGAGTAGTAGCTATAAATACCTAAACCAGAAACGATTAAGACAATCAATATACTTAAAATTAAATTAAGCCTTAGTCCGATTTTCAAATTATTAATTTTCATAGGATTTTATTTATTAATTTGTTAAAGATTTTTGTTGCTTGATCTACTTAGATTTACTTTTTTTAGAATTATCTTTTTCAATTTTATTTTCTCCTTCATTTGTTTTTTCCTTTAGAGAAATTATTTCGTCACTGGAAAAGACTTTTTCCATATCTAAAAGCATAATAAATCTTTCATCTATCTTTGCCATCCCATAAATAAACTCTGATTTATATTTACTCCCGATACTAGGTGGTGGTTGTATTTGAGCATCATCAATTTCCAAAACTGCCTGAACTGAATCAACAAGGGCTCCAACCTGAACAACATCCCCTTCTATTTCAACTTCCATAACTACAATACACGTGTTAGTTGTGTACTCTGTAGGAGTCATTCCAAATTTTATCCTGGTATCTACAACTGGCAATACAGTTCCTCTCAAATTTATTACTCCTTTCATGTATTCAGGAGCTTTAGGCACCGCGGTAATTTTGGTCATTTCAAGTATGTTAAGCACCTTACCAACATGTGCTGCAAATTCTTCTTCCCCAAGATTAAAAGAAAGGTAAGAGTTAATTTCCGTAAGTATTTTTTCATTCATAGCTTAGTCCTCCAATATTTATATTTCCTTTTTTTCTATGTTTAGTTTTCCTTGTGAAAATTGGTTGATTATTTTATTTGTATCTAAAACAAGAGCAACAGTGCCATCTCCTAAAATTGTAGCACCTGAAACAATTTCTTGTTTTTTATACATTTTGCCCAAAGTCTTTAGAACCGCCTGATATTCACCTACAACCTCATCAACAATAAGTCCTATATGATTATCTTCATAACCAACAATAATGACTTGCTCAACTTCACGATTTCCTTCTTCAATTCCAAACTCTTCTCTTAAGTAATAAAATGGAATTTGTTTTCCGTCTAAAACAATTAGGTTATTATATTTATTGATGACATTGTTATGATCAGTAGCATATATTTTATTAACTACAGATAATGGAATTATATAATGAATATTTTCAATCTTAACGAGTAAACCATCAATTATAGATAAAGTCAGTGGTAACTTTATAGTAAGGGTAGTTCCGATATTAATTTCTGAATCAATTTCTACTTCTCCGCGTATTTCAGTTAATTTACGTTTAACAACATCCATTCCAACACCACGGCCTGAAACATCTGTTACATTATCTGCTGTTGAAAATCCAGGTAAAAAAGCAAGATCAAAAATTTCCTTCTTACTAAGTTCAGTATCCTTTTTTATAATCCCTTTTTCAATAGCTTTTTTCCGAATTTTTTCAGGATCAATACCAGCACCATCATCATGTAATTGAATATGTACCATGGCTCCGGAATAAAATGCTTTTAAAGTAATTTTTCCTTGTTCGGGTTTATTTAACTTTCTTCTAATTTCTGGCGATTCAATTCCATGATCGATACAATTTCTTAGAATATGTAGAACAGGTTCAGTTAAAGATTCTATTATTGATTTATCTAACTCAGTATCTGTTCCTTCAGCTGAAAATACTACGCTTTTATTTAACTCTTTTGATAAATCGCGCACTAATCGTTGAAAACGAGTTAACATAGTATCAATCGGAACTAAAACAATATCAAAAGCATTATCTCGTAATTGTCGTGATAATTTCTGAACATTTTCTGATATTGCTAACAATTCGGGATTTCCAGATTCATCGGCGAATAAACTTAAGCTTGCTTGCGTTGTTACCAACTCACTAACAAGATTCATTAAATGATCTAATTTATCTGATGCAACACGAATACTTGAAATAACATTTTCTTTTACTGAAGGCAATGGGCCTGAACTCTTTACAGTTTCCTCTATACTTTCAGTTTCCTTTTCTTTTACAATTTTACTTTTTATAATCTTTTGAATCTCAATAACACCTACATCTTTCCGCTCTTGAGATAATTGTGATATTTGATTTATTATTTCCTTATTTAAAGTAATATCATAATCAGCTATTTCATTAATTTCTAATTTACATTGGTCTTCAATAAAAATAAAAACATCAGTAATCGAATTTACATCTTCATCAGTTGCTAATAAAACTTCCCAATATGTATAACATTTCGTAATATCAATTTTATCAATCTTAGGAACTTTGTTAAAGTGAGCAAAAACTTTACAATTTCCTAAAGTGTGCAATTCATCCAATAAAAATAAAGGATTAGTTCCATCTCTAAATATATCTACATCAGGTTCAAAATAGATATAATAAGATTTAATGTTTAATTTTTCTTTCTTATCAATAGTTGATTCTTCCTGAATAACTTCTGTATGATTATCTTTTTCAATAAACTTTCTAATTTGAACAGATAAATCAATATGATATGCTTTTAACTCTGCAGAATCCAAATCCTCATTAGTTAACAACATTTTCATATGATCAACAGATGCTAAAGTAATATCCAATAATTCTCTGTTTATTTTAAAGGTTCCTTCTCTTACTAAATCATATAAAGTTTCTAAATGATGAGTAAATTCACTTAATAGTTTAAAGCCAAACATTGCACCTCCACCCTTAAGCGAATGCATAGCTCTAAAAATACGTTCAACAAGTTCCTTGTTTTCAGTATCCTTTTCTATAAGTAATAAAGCATCCTCCAGATCATTAATATTATCTGTAGCCTCTTCTATAAATTTGTTTTTAAATTTATCCATTATCTTAAGACTTTTTTAAGTGCACCAATTAATTTTGCAGGAACAAAAGGTTTAATAATCCATCCTGTAGCACCAGCGTCTTTTGCTTCCATTTTTTTAGAAACCTGAGACTCTGTTGTTAAAAATAAGATTGGGATTCTTTTATAACTTTCCATTGCCCTCACATTCTTAATAAGTTCTATTCCATCCATCTTAGGCATATGCAAGTCAGTGATAATTAAATCAATAAGTCTTCCATCTAAATATTTTAGCGCATCTTCCCCATCAACTCCAACTAATACCTTGTAGCCTTCATTTTCGAGGGTAAAACTTACAACTTCTCTGATACTTTCAGAATCGTCAACAATTAAGATAATTTTGCTCATAACTTTTTTATTTTCAAAATATTACATTAATACTTTTATCAAATCAGAATTATTAAATAATAACTTAATATCATCGGGTAATTCCATATTAAATGTTATTTTCTTATTTTGCGCTTTGGCTGTTTCTTTTATAGAATACATTAATTGAACAAAAGCTAAGTCCATGTTATTTATGGCTTTAAACACGAATTCTATGTGGTCATATTTCGCAACTGCGTCAATAATTTTATCTTTTATACCTTCTAATGAAAATATTGTAAGCTCTTTTTCTAATATTATACTTGCACTACTTTCTCCTTTTTTCTTTGAAGGCTTTATTTGAATGATCTTTTCTTTTCTTTTCATAGAATTACTTTTTATTTTTTAAAAAACTCAATATCTCCATCCTCTTCATTATCTATATCAATCTCCATATCCTCTCCTTTAGAAATCTGATCATGAATTTTATGTTCAGTCTCCATTGTGTAATATTCTTTAAGCTTCAGCAAATTCGCTTCTATAGAGCTGTCATCCTCGCTTTCATCAACCTTAAGGTTATAATTTATTGTATTTAATTCGGCTATAATTTCTTTAATTATATTTTCAAAATAATCGTAGTATTTTATTTCTGATATTGATTTTTTAATACTCTCTAATGCCTGATTACTAATTTCATGGTTTTCTTTTAATTTATTTTCCAGGTTTTGTCTGAAAGAATGTAACTTTGATACAACTTCTCTAATCTTACCAAAATCTGCACTCAGTGTTAACTTATCAAATTCTTTTATAAAACTCTTTATTTGCTTTTTAACAGGATTTAAATTTTTAGTAACATCATTTAAACCCACCGTATTTTTCTTAATTTCTATAAATAAATCTTTAATCTGGTTAAGAGATTCTAATACATTCTTTTCAGCTGAGAATTCTTTATTAATCTTATCAAAATACAATTCCATATTATGATCTAATCCGGAAATAAGCTTGCCGAAAACAGTAAAATATATTTCAGATTGTTCAAGCTGGTATTCAATTAATACAATATCTTTATTAAGCTTTTTATTTTGATTAAATCTATTTTTAAAATCATCTTCTGTTGAAGCTATTTGATCATTTATTTCTATAAACAGTTTTTCTTCCTCACCATTTCTATCCGTCATGATATTTCCGCACATTTCAGATACAACTTTCATATTATCACCAACTTGCATAAAATTATTTACAATAATTTCAAGAGCTGATTGGTACTCTTTATTTGCATGGATTAATTGAGCAGCTTGCAGACCTGCAATATCGCGTATTCGTAAGAAGAACTTTGCTTTATCGTTTATGTGTTTTTCATCATTGGAAGTATTCTCAAATTTATTCAGATCATTAATCAAGTCTTTATGTGTTTCCTGAATATGTTCCATTTTTTGTTGAATGATATCCTGATATTGTAACTTTTTAATAATATCATTGATACTTTCAGCAGATTTATTTGTTTTCTCTCTAATTTTCGGAATACATTCTTTATTACTATTGAATTGTTTTTCAATACTGTGCATTCTCGACTTGGTGCTTAACAATAATGCTTCAATATTTATTACATTTTGATTTTTTACTTCCGAAAAGTTTGAATATGTAGCTTTTGAAACTTTTCGCAGATGATTACAATTATTAGAGATTCTTTCAGAGTGTAATTTTAAATCTGTTATATTTTTATCTATTAATTTAAATTGTTCAATAATTTCTGATGAATCATCAGAAATTGCTAATGACAAATTTAAGTTTGCAAGTAAATATTTTAAACTCATTAAATTTTGACCAAAATTTTTAATAGGGAAGAAAATAAAGCGAAGTTGGTGTGATAAACTTCCCAGAAACTCCATTGTTATTGTTAATTTCTGATCAAATGCTTCGGCCTGTATTTTTAGCTTATCATAAAACGAATGAATCTCATGATATAAATTCTTGTTTTTATTTGTAGTGTATATTTCAAATATTGAATTAACATTACCTGAGATAATTTCAGATTGTTTGTATAAATTTTTAAAGTCGGCACTCAATTGTAGAAAATCATCAGCCGAACATTCATGCAACGACATCAAGTTATTATCAATATGACTAAATTTATTTGAAATCTCATTTACGGAATAAGTTTCAAGCAACACCTTAACTTTAATTTTATCAACAAGCTCTTTGTTTTTCATAATTTTTCATTAATAATCCTTAACGGAAATATTTAATGCGCTATGGATTTTATCAAGAAAATCAGGAATATTAATCGGTTTTTCTATTAGGTCAGTGGCCCCTAACTCTTTAGCTGTTATTTCATTTTCCTCGTTCGCAAAAGCAGTAACAATTATTATAGGAATAGCTTTAAATATTTCATTTGATTTCATTTTTTTCAATAAATCAAACCCATTTTCGTTTGGCATTAACAAATCTAAAAGAATTAGATCAGGAATGCTTTTTGATAATGAAACAACTGCTTCTTTTGCATTATACGCCTTCTGAACATGATTACCGTCATCTTCCAAAATTGCCTCCAGCAACACTAAATTTGTTTCTGAATCATCAACAATAAGAATGTTATATTTTTTATCCATAATATTCAAGTTATAAACTTCTTTTAACAACTTATTTGCTTTTGTAAAATTACATATTTAAGATACTCTTGCGCAAGTTATTAAAGATGATATAGGTTACTGGAAAGTGGTGATATAAATCACCAAAAAACTACATTTATAAGAATAATTAAAAAAGATTTTAGTAAATTTACGTAAACAAACCTTCATGAATCCTGAAAATAAACTCAATGTTTTTAATAAACTTTTCCCAAAAGATATATTAAGCAGTCAGGATATAAGCAAGTTAAAATCAGCCGGAAAAACTTTTACATTCAACAAAAAGGATGTTGTTATAAGACAAGGAACATTAACATCTCATGTGATGTTTCTCGAAACGGGAATGATTAAACTTTTTAAAGAAGGTAAAAATGAAAGATCAATTATTCTAAAGATTTCTACCCCAGGTTATTTAATTGGTTTCGTTTCAATATACGGAAATGATGTCTTTCAATATTCTGCAACGGCAATTGAAGATACTTCAGTTTTTTTTATAGATATCAATACATTTAATTCTGTTCTTGAAGAAAATGGGAAATATGGAATTTATCTTTTAAAAGAGGTTTGTAAAGACAATTTAAATATTTTTGAACGAATAACATCTCAATACCAAAAACAATTACCTGGGAAAATTGCCGACATCATTTTATACTTTTCTGAACAGATTTATCAATCGGATATTTTTGAATTTCCTTTAACCCGAACTGAGCTGGCAGAACTTGCCGGAACCACAAAAGAAAGTTTTATCAGAACCTTAACAGAATTTAAAAATGATAAGATTATAGAAATTAATGGAAAGCTAATAAAAATAAAAAGTATTGAAATTATTAAAACACTAAGCAGATTGGGCTAATATGAAGAAGTATAATATTCTAATAGTTGATGATATTTTAATGAATAGAATTTTATTAAAAGAATTTTTAAGGAACATCTCAAATAATGTAAAAGAAGCTAATAATGGATTGGAAGCTATAGAAATTCTTAAAACATCAGAAATAGATGTTGTTTTAATGGATATTGAAATGCCTATGATGAATGGTTTAGAAACAACCAAATATATAAGAAACGAGCTTCCTTCACCAATAAATAACGTGCCTGTTATTGCACTCACCGCTCATAATCCAAACGATTTTTTTGAAGATTTTTCATGTGTTGGGTTTAATGACCTGTTAACCAAACCTTATTCTTTCAAAAAAGTAATTAATGCAATTAAATTACACATTACTTAATTCACCTTATTAAAAAAACCGGATTTTATCCGGTTTTTATTTTTCTGTTAAGCTATTTAACTCTTCGAGAAGTTTCATGTTAGTATCGTACATTTCAGTAATAATACCTCTGTAATATTCCTTCAAACTCCCGTTCTCAGGAGGATTATTAACTTTGTACAATAGATTCAAGCGAAGCTGTTCAACATCATGTAAAATATCCAAAACATTCTCCAGATTATTAACAGGAGAGTATTTCATAAATGAAAAACATTCTATAAACATTTGATCAGCAAGAAAATTTATATCCTTCTTTATATCTCTGCAGCTTGCCATAAAAATAAATTAAAATAAACTTGAATTTTACAGTAAGGTATAGGTAAATATTTAAAAATCAAAATCATTTATGTAAAAAAAAACACTCTTTTGAGTAAAAGAGTGCTAAATTATTAGAAAGTTAAGAGTTCTGTTTTTACTCAGGAATTTGCATCTCTATGTTACTATCAGTCTCTAAACCATCAATTCTAAATATGTTGTATCCATCGTAATATTTAATAATATTAACTCCTGTATTTTCATACCCTGATTGTTTATACCATTTTACAAATTTATAATCGGCTTGTAATAAATCTACATTATGATTGTATATACAATTTTCAAAATTATTTCCATAATTCATTAATGCTGATAGAAAATACAAACCTACATCGTAGCCATGAATTGCCATTTGATCCGGTTCTGTTTTAAAAGTGCTGCGATATTTTAAAACAAAATTCTTAACATCTTTATCGTGATAATCAATGAAAAATGGAGACGCTAAACATAACTCAAGATTAAAATAATATTCAGGATCAATATTTCCAAAACGCTGCCAACGCGACAATCCAATTACGCGAACATTATTTCCAAAAGTTTTAAGTGTATTTAGATTTGTAACAACATCTGTTACAAATGCTTCTTCGTTTGAAGGAATAATGAATACATTTTCAATTTCTTCGCTTAATGCATGTTCAAGTACATTAATACTATCTAAAAAAGCAACCTCTTTAAACTGAATATTATTGACCAATGTATCAACAGAAAGATTCTTAAAAATCTTTTCCTTAACCATTTGTATATTGCTGTAGCCCATGCTATCTGCATTATGAACCAAGATTATATTTTTGTCGCTAAATCCAGAAACAAACCTTGCAAACTCATCTATTTGAGAAATATAAGAAGGTTTAACCTGGAACAAATATGGATTTTCATTAACCAGATTTAAATTATCTGATAAAGGAGAAATCATTTTTATCTGATGTTCCTTCGAAAATTCCGAAACAACTCTTACTTCTTGATTATAAATTGGACCAATTATTAAATCAGTGCTTGCAAACTCAGGAAAACTTATTATTTCTTTAATACGTGAAGTGTCATTCTGAGTATCATAAACGTGTAAATTAATTGACAATCCTCTTTGCTTTAAAGAATCAACAGCCAACAAAAATCCTTCGTAAAACTCAACAAAGGCTTTCGATCCAGGGTAAATGTAAAAAGGCTCATAATATATCCTTTCATATATTTTCTTCCCAAAATCATTAACTTCAGATGAATCAACATAGAATTCTTCGTCGTTTTTCTCTAAATATAATGGTAATAAAAGCGCTACCTGAAAAGGCTCTCTTTGATATGTAATTTTATTACAATCAGGATTATATATTGAATCTGAATATGCAATAAAATCTCTTTTATCAAATATTATTGTATCACTTAATTCTTCATCAGATCTTATTAAAACTGTTGAGCTCTCTATTCCTATTACTTTAGGGATTTTTAATAACTGACCTAATTTTAAACCTTCGCTTAGGAAAGGATTGTGCTCTAAAAGAATATCTTTATTAATTGCATATAAATGCTTAATTGAAAATTCAGTATCTCCTTTTTCAACTTTATGATAAATAAACTGTTCTTCAGTTTTTATTGTATCTTCTACGGATTCATTAACCTGAAATTGCTGAATAGCATTTACAACTTCTTTTGATTTCGGGATTTTTATTATCTGATTTTCGTTAATTCCATATCTCGATCCTGGATTACAAGCAAATATATCAGCTTGTGTAACATTGTATTTTTTTGATAAAGAATAAACTGTTTGTTTACGTTTAACTCGATGATATATAAAGTCAGTGCTTGTTATTTTGTTTTCATCCTCTTTTACATTTTTTGCAGGAATCTTTAGTGCCTGACCTATTTGTAAACCCAGAAAAATTTCAGGGTTTTCAGTCGCAATCTCCTTTTGCGTTACTTCATAGGCATTGCTCAGCGAAAATAATGTTTCTCCCTTTTTTACAATATGAACATAATATAACTGTCCACCGATGATTACTTTATCTTTTGATTTTTCAATGATAACTGTGTCATTTTGAGCAAAAGAACAAGTTGTGATTATTGAAATTAGAAATAATATAAGAGTAACTCTTTTCACTTTATGTTGTTTTTCAGGTTAATTAACCAATTTGAATATTAAATATTGTGACAAAATACAAAATCATTCACAAAATTACATGAAGTCTTTGAATAAAAAAATAAGCATAACAATTTAGTCATGCTTATTTAATATATATAGTACAATTTAATTTTCTCTTAAAACATATTCGTCGTATTCTATTTCAAATCTTAATTTATGTCTTGATTCTTCCTGTGCTAAAGATACAAAGATTTCTCTCATTTCTTCATTTTCAGCTTGTATTGCCAAATCATAATAAAGTCTGAATGCAGCCTTTTCATTACTCATTGCAACTACCAAAGCTTCTTGATAAGTCATGTTAGGAATAATCTGTACATTAGCTATATAATCACTTATTTTCAAATCTGTAATTTTCTTTGCTTCAACTTTAAAAGACCCTTCTTTTTTAATCTGCATTAATCGGGCTTTATGAGATATTTCTTCCAGTGCAAACGAAGCAAATACGAATCGCATATCTTCGGTTTTTGAGTTCTCTGATAACTGATTATAAAAATCAACAGCTTCTTGTTCTGCATTTATTGCAAAATCAAGAACATCATCAATTGAATTAAATTCTTTCATTTTCTAAATTTATTGATTTTAATTTTAATACTGTTTATTTCTTTTTGTTTTTAGATAATTTTTTGTTCATTGCATTTGACGCAATTCTCCCTGCTCCCATCGCCTGGATTACTGTTGCCGATCCTGTAACAATATCTCCACCGGCATAAACATATTTTTTTGATGTTTCATTGGTTTCAGGATTAACTTCAATATAGCCCCATTTATTTCTTTTAATATCTGGTGTAGATTGAAAAATAGTAGGATTTGGGCCTGTTCCAATTGCAACTACTACTAAATCACAATCTAAAATAAAATTAGAGTCTTCAATAGGAATAGGTCTTCTCCTACCTGAATCGTCAGGTTCTCCTAATTTCATTTTAATACATTCCATCCCTTTTACCCTGTTCTCATCTGTTCCAATATATCTTATCGGATTTGTTAATAATCTAAACTTTATACCTTCTTCTTCCGCATGATGAACTTCTTCTTCTCTTGCAGGAAGCTCGTTTCTTGATCTTCTGTAAACTATTGTAACTTCACTTGATCCGGTTCGCATTGCTGTGCGGGCAGAATCCATTGCAACATTCCCTCCGCCAATAACAGCAACCCTTTCACCTTTTGGCATTGGAGTGTCGTATTCCGGAAACTTATATGCTTTCATCAAATTCATTCGTGTAAGATACTCATTTGCTGAGAAAATATTTCCTAAATTCTCACCTTCGAGTTTCATAAATGTTGGTAAACCAGCACCAACACCAATAAAAACTGCATCAAAATCTTCAAGTAATTCATCTACTGTAAGGGTTGCACCAATAATATGATTCAATTCTATTCTACAACCCATTTCCTTTAAGTAGTTAATTTCGAATTGCACAATCGATTTTGGTAATCTAAATTCAGGGATTCCATATGTTAAAACACCTCCGGTTTCATGAAGAGCTTCAAATATTGTAACCGAATAACCTAACTGTCGCATATCTGCTGCAACAGTTAAACCTGCAGGTCCTGAACCAACAACAGCTATCCTCTTTCCATTGCTATGATTAATAGCAGGAACTTTCACTAATTCCATTTTTCGTTCATAATCTGCCACAAATCGCTCTAATCGACCAATGGCAACTGGCTTGTCTTTAATTCCAAGCACACAAGTTTCTTCACATTGATTTTCCTGAGGACAAACACGTCCACAAATTGCAGGAAGAATATTTCTTTCCTTAATTTTTTTAACCGCCTCATCAAATTTCTCTTCTGCCACTAATGAAATAAAGTTGGGAATGTCGACATTAACAGGACAACCTTCAATACACTTTGGATTTTTGCACTGAATACATCTTCCTGCTTCAAGTAAGGCAAGTTCAGAAGTGTAACCATATGGAACTTCCTGATGGTTATGAACTCTAAGAGTCTGGTCCTGCTCCGGCATATCCTGACGAGGAATTTTTAATTTTATTTTTTTCTCATCAGCTTTTGATAAACCATGCCACTCACAACCATACTTCAAACATAAATAGAATGGTATTAACTTTTCATCAGCAGAAATAATAACTTCAGCAGCATTTGTACCACATTCTTTACAGTTTACATCCTTTTTTACAATACTTTTATTGCAAAACTGGCAAAGTAAATCATCTAAAATATCACCTTTGTTTAATGGAATTGATGCTTCTACATCGAATACATCCAGATAAGGACTAAGTTGTAAATCAATTTCTTGTTTTTTGTAAACTGCTTTTAAATCAATCGTTTTTTCATCTTTTTTACTAACATTAAAGCTTTTGTTACAATGCGGACAGTATGCATTTAGAAATGTTTTAAATTTTAAATATTTAACATCTTTAATTCGCATTGTTTAATTTTAAGTTGCTATTATTGACGGTTAATTATTATTTATGAATAGAGAAAAGCAAAGAATCTTTTTCATCCTTTAAATATAACGAATTTCGTTTTTCAAGTTCGTCAAAATCTACATCATGTCCGTCAAAATCAGGGCCATCGACACAACAGAATTTTGTTTGACCCTTAACATTAACTCTGCAACCGCCACACATACCTGTACCATCTATCATTATTGGATTTAAACTAACTTTTGTTGGCATTTCGTATTTTCTGGTTAAGGCACAAACATTTTTCATCATCACTATTGGGCCTATTGCATATACAAGTTTTATGTCGTGTCTTTCGCTAAGATATTTATCCAGTGGTTGAGTTACAAAACCTCTTTCACCATAACTTCCGTCATCGGTTGTTACTATTAACTCGTCGCAAATAGTCTGCATCTCATTTTCGAGTATCAGCATATTTTTTTCGCGAGCACCAATAATACCGATTACGTGATTCCCTGCTTCCTTAAAAGCCTTTGTAACGTGATATAAAATTGCGACACCTGTTCCGCCACCAACCATTACAACCGTTCCTGTTTTTTCAACTTCAGCAGGTTTTCCTAATGGTCCGGCAACATCTTTTATATAATCACCTTCTTTCAAAGAACGCATTAAAGCAGTTGTTTTTCCAACAACCTGAAATATAATTGTTATAAATCCAGCAAATTCATCTTTATCAGCAATGGTCATTGGTATTCTTTCACCAGTTTCGTTAACCCGTAAAATAATAAATTGACCTGGCTTAGCTTTTTTAGCAATTTTAGGAGCATTAATGTCAAATCTAATTATTGTTCCTTTTGCTAATTCTTGTTTTCTTTCTATCTGAAACACAACTAAATAATTTACTCATCTTTATGTTTCAATCAGGGAATCGCTGGTTAATAATCTACCACTCCATACTATCTTCTAATCGAATATCATATAAGTCGTTTTCACTCAAACCATGCCATTTACATCCCTTCTTTGAACAAATATAAAAATTAATTAGCCTCGTTCTGGCACCAATAGAGATTTTTGCAACAGATGAATTGCATATTTCACATGTTTTATCTTCGATCATTAAACTTGCATCGCAATGAAAACATTTTATATCACTTACAGGTTTATTTTCTTTAAGAAAAATCGTTGATTTTGTAGAATAGACATTTAAGTAGGGACTTAACATAACAAATCCTGAGTCCTTTTTTTCATAATCTACAATCTTCAACTTAAGCATATTATGTTCAATTAAGCTTTTTTTGCAATGAGGACAATAAGAATTAAGAAAGGTACCTGTTTCAAGAATCTCTTTTACTTCATCTACTTTCTCAACCTTAGGTTTATCAAACTGACCACGTAAATCTAAATCTTTTGGATAGTATCTACCTCTAAATCCATGTTCCTGGTAAAGTTTTTTCAAAGCAACTGAAAGATCTTCAAACTCAATAGTATGATTTTTACATCCACTTCGGGAACATATACTAACTACTCCTCCCATATCTATAGTTAAAGGAATCATTGGAGCATCACAGATTTTACATTTATCTTCTTCAATAATTTGAGCCTGACAATGCGGACAATAAAATTCAGCTATCTGACTATCCGGAATTTCAATATCACATATGTAATTATAACTTCCATAAATTGAACTTAAATTAATAGTTCCTTTATTTTTGCCAATTTTAATATGTAATTTTATACTAGTCTCATGATCTACTAATTTCTCATGATCCATTAGTGACTTACCACATTCATGGCATTTTACTTTTAATGAAATGAAATTATACATAATTATACTTTTAAATATTTTTTGTTTCGAATAAGTAGATGTTTAGGTGCAAAATTTTATTATAAGTTATTAAATATTAGCATTCAAAGCAAGCTTTTCGTTATATTTATTAAAATTAGATCTATTTGCTGTATCGTAATAAATATCGCTTTTGCACTATTAAGAGTATCGATAGTTTAAAATTAAACCATTCGTAAGTAAAAGCTTAGAACACCTCATTAAAAAGCAAGGTGTTCTTTCATTAGATATCAATTAAATGCTTTTTTGAATTTTTGGTCAAAGTATTTAACAGCAAAATCGCAACCATGTTTAAAAAGCTTATTTAAATTATCTTTTTCAGTATAAATAAGTTCGTAATTCTCCTTCTTTTCTATACCAGATAATATTTCAAATAATTCTTCTCTTACTTTATCAACAGAATCTAATTCTGTTTCTGTAAGCTGATTTAATATTTGAATTAACTGCTTATAATTTTCAACTTCAACTTTTCCATTGAATTGCTTTTCAAATATCTGGATATTCTTTTGAGTATTTGTAAAGCTACCGCTTGTTTCAATTGGGAATGATGCAGGAAGAATTAAATTGGCCAATTTAGCTGTTTCAGTCATAAAATAGTCTTGTACGATTACAAACTCAGCATCTGCAAACCATTTTTGCACTTTTGCTTTATCTGTTGTACATCCAACTGGGTCTTCACCAAAAATGTAGAATTTCTTAATCAATCCTTCATTTAATAGCTCCTTCATACATTTATCACCCTGCTGAGGAAATTCTTCTATATTCCACTTCTTTGCCAATTTCTTAGCATACTTTTCATCAGCGAGATCAATATTTCCAACACCATTTTTCGTTGAAATTCCCATATCAATTAATCCCTGAGAATTATTCTTTTCTTTTAGAGAAATCAGTCCATTTGCTGTTTTTCCTAATTTACCGGTTATCATTGCTAAATTAAATAATTCCCGGCTTACATTTGAAGAAACTTCTTTTTCTGAGAATACAAGAACTGCATTTATTTCATTATTATAATTAACCGCAAATTCTTCAATAACTTCTTGACAACAAACACCAGATTCTTTTACAAGCTCTTCAAAGTTTTCTTTAGCTAAATCTTTTTTGTATTCATCATATCCTCTGCAATTATCATTAATAAACAGATTGTTTTGTAATCCTTTTTCAATTAATTTATAATTAACTGCTTTAATGAAATGATAATATGATTTTACTTTTATAGTATTATCTACTTTATGCTCTAATGCACTTAAATCTTTATTTGTAACTAATTCTACAGGAGTACTTTCAAGTTCTCTTGCATTATTAATCATAAAGCTAACAACCGCATTATCCATATTTGTTTCAGAGCCCAAAATATAAATTTTGCTTGCATCTTTTATTTGCTCAAAAGGCACATTTGCTTCTGAATTCTGGCTGTACCATCTGCCCTGCCCTGTATAATGGAAACTTGTAACATTGTTGGTTTTTGCTCCAGCTCTTGCAAGTTTCTGAACTAAATACATTTCTTCATTGCTTAATCTTGCTCCAGCAAAGAAACCATTTTCGTCCGCGTCAGCACCTTTAATCTCATCAGCAATAATATCAAATGCTTTATCCCAACTAATAGTCTCAAACTTACCATCAACTTTTAATAAAGGCTGAGTTAATCGTGTTGTATCGTTCATTACACCATATCCAAATTTAGGATAACGGCAAATATTTCCATCCTGATTTATTTGACCATCCTTACCATTGGCTTTCCAAACAAATTCTGATTTATGTTGATACTCAACTTCACAACCAACCGAACAATAATTACATATTGTGTTAACTGTTTCCAGCTTAACCGGACCGGGTTTGAAAGCTACATTTTCTGTTATTGCTCCTGTTGGACATGTTGAAATACATAATCCACAAGATTCACAATCTGTTTCTGTTAATGAATTCCCCATACTTGGAGCTATATATGTATCGAATCCGCGATTTACTAATCCAAGAGCATTTGCTCCAACAACTTCTTTACAGATTCTAACACATCGTGCACATAGAATACATTTGTTATTATCTATTTCAATAAACGGATGAGAAAAATCCAATTCGTGCGCATGAAAATCACCTTCAAAATGCTTCTGATCAGCATCATACTCTGTTGAATATTTCTTAAGGTCACAAGTATGAAACTCTGTACAACCACATTCCAGACATCTTTCTGCTTCGTGTTTTGCAACATTTTCATCATTATATCCCAACTCAACTTCTTTAAAATTAACTCGGTCGTCAGCCTCAAGAACAGGCATTTCTTCGCGAATCTGGTTTTGATATCTGCCAAGAAAATCACTTGAAGTGAGTTCTTTAAAATTATCTCTGCGGCTGATAAATTCTTTTGGTTCAGGTTTTAATTCTTCGCCCATTAAAAACTGATGGCAGCTGCGACTTGCTACTTTTGCCTGTGCAACAGCTTCAATAATAGTTGCAGGACCAGAAACTCCATCACCAGCAGCAAAAATTGATTTTGATCCAGTTTGTAAAGTATCCTTATCAGCATCAATATCTCCCCAACGATTTACTTCTAACTTACCATCTGTTGCAAACTTATTAATATCATCTAAGAAATTAACTTCCGTTTTCTGACCAATTGCTGCTAAAGCATAATCAAGTTCAATATCAAACTCAGAACCTTCAATAGGAATCGGACGACGACGACCAGAAGCATCTGGCTCACCTAATTCCATTTTCAGACAAGTCATTGATTTTAACTTACCATCCTTATCTTTGTTAACTTTTGTAGGATTGGTAAGAAACATATATTCAATACCCTCAACCTTTGATTCATGAATCTCAATTGGGTTTGCAGGCATTTCTTTTTCAGTACGACGATAAATTACATAAACTTTTTCAGCACCACAACGCAATGATGTACGACAGCAATCCATTGCTGTATTTCCTCCACCAACAACTGCTATTGTTTTTCCGGCAAAATCATATTTCTGACCTGTCATTTCCATATTTCTAAGAAAATCAATTCCAGAATATACATTTTCAGCATCATCACCTTCGCAACCAATTAATGTTCCTCGTTGCGAACCTATGGTTAAAATAACTGAATCGTAATCTTTCTTCAGTTCTTTATAACTTACATTATCGCCTAACTTTTTATTATAAAAGATATTTGCTCCTAATTCTGTAACGGCAGCTACTTCTTTATCTAAAATATCATTTGGTAAACGATACTCAGGAATACCATAACGTAACCAACCTCCAGGGTTTGGAGCAGCTTCAAATATATCACATTGATGTCCTTTTTGTTGTAAAAAATATGCAGTTGATAATCCACCAGGACCAGCGCCAATAATAGCAACTTTTTTATCTGTTGACTTTGCTACTTCAGGAATATATTTTGTTTCAGAAAGTAAATCCTGATCTGCCGCAAAACGTTTCATATAATCTATTCCAACAGCAGCACCTTCGTCTAAATGATTTCGACGACATGCAACTTCGCAAGGACGAACACAAACACGGCCACAGATTGCTGGTAATGGATTGGTTTCTTTAATTAAACCAATTGCTTCGCTATAAAGTCCTTTTTCAATTAAAGCAATATATCCCTGCACATCTACACCCGCAGGACAAGTTTGCTTACACGGTGCTTCACAATCAGCATAATGATTACTAAGCATTAAATCTAATGCTGTTTTTCGCGCTATTTTTACTTTTTCGTTTTCGGTTTCAACTTTCATCCCTTCCTGTATTTTGGTCGAACAGGATGGTTGCATTCCTTTCATTCCATCAACTTCAACCACACATACAAAACATGAAGAGAATGGTTTTAATCGCGGATCGTTACATAAGGTTGGAATTTCAATTCCATTTCGCTTTGCTAACTGAAGAATTGTTTCTTCAGGGTTTCCTTTAACATTTTTTCCGTTAAGTATTATATTTAATTGATTGCTCATTTTTCTTTTCTAATTTGGTTAATGATTCTTTAATTATCACTTAAAGTTTGAATTATGATAATAAAATAGCATCAAACTTACACTTACTAAAGCACATACCGCACTGAATACATGCATCCTGACGAATAAAATGCAATTCTTTTCTTGCTCCATCAATGGCATCAGTCGGGCAGTTTTTAGCACAAACTGTACATCCTGTACATGTATCAGGATTAACAGTATAAGTAAGTAATTTTTTACAATTTAATGCAGGACATTTTTTATCCTTTATATGAGCTTCATACTCATGACGGAAATATTTTATAGTAGTTAAAACAGGATTTGGAGCAGTTTGTCCAAGTCCACAAAGTGAGTTATCTTTAATTTGATATGCCAGTTCTTCAAGTTTTTCAATATCACCTTCTTTTCCTTCACCTTGAGTAATTCTTTCCAGAATTTCCAACATTCGTTTTGTTCCTACACGACAGAAAGTACATTTACCACAAGATTCTTTACAAGTAAAATCGAGAAAAAACCTTGCCATATCAACCATGCAGGTGGTTTCATCCATTACAACCATACCCCCAGAACCCATAATAGCACCAGTAGCATTTACTGAATCATAATCAACTAATGTATCAGCAAGATATTCCGGGATACAACCTCCGGAAGGTCCTCCTAACTGAACTGCTTTAAACTTTTTGCCATCAGTTATTCCGCCACCTAATTTGAAAATAATATCTTTAATCGAAACTCCCATAGGAACTTCAACAGCACCACCATGATTAATTTTACCTGTTAATGCAAATACTTTTGTTCCTTTACTTTTTTCAGTACCATATTTTGAAAATGATTCTGGTCCGTTCAATAATATATATGGAATATTCGCGAAAGTCTCAACATTGTTAATGTTTGAAGGTTTTCCGTATAATCCTGCTTCTGCAGGAAATGGAGGTCGTTTACGTGGCATTCCACGTTCACCTTCGATTGATGCCATTAATGCAGTTTCTTCACCACAAACAAACGCTCCTGCACCTTCTTTTACATACAAATCGAAATTAAATCCTTTAACTCCCATTATATTATTTCCAAGATATCCTTTTTCTCTTGCCTGATCAATTGCTATGTTTAATCGTTTAATTGCTAAAGGATATTCAGCACGACAATAAATAACTCCTTCATTTGCTCCAATTGCATAAGCTCCTATTACTAATCCTTCTAATACTGCATGAGGATCACCTTCTAACAACGAACGATCCATAAATGCTCCTGGATCACCTTCATCGGCATTACAAATAATATATTTAGTATCGGCATCATTCTTTTGTGCAAATCTCCATTTTAATCCTGTTGGGAATCCTCCACCACCGCGACCGCGAATACCTGAATCTAATACAGTTTGAATTACTTGCTCTTGTTCAATTTTCCCTTCAAGTATTTTTCTTATGGCTTCATATCCTCCTTGCTCTTCATATTCATTTATATTTTCAGGATCGATAACACCACAATTTCGTAATGCAATTTTTACCTGACCGGTCCAAAAGTTATCATCTTTTGATTTGAACAAATCACTTTTTACGACATAATCTTTTACTGGTTCGCCTTGTTTTAAGTGTTTATCGAATATTTCAACTGCTTTTTCTTCATTAATTTCGCCATATAAATACGAACCAGTTTCGTCAATAACTTCAACCAATGGTTCTCTATAGCACATTCCAATACATCCTGTTTTCTTAAGTTCAATATCCAGTTTATCAGCTTCCTGTAAAGCTTTGAGCTTATCAAATACTTTATTAGCACCAGCAGCGATTCCACAACTTGCCAGTCCTATTAAAACTTTAGTTTTTTCCATTTTAAATTCTTTTGATATTTCCAATTGGAATAAATTAATTACTTTCTTTAATCTTGATTTCCTTCACGATTTTAACAGCTTGATTTCCTGTAAGCTTACCGTAAGTATCATCTCCAATCATCATAACCGGAGCTAAAGAACAACAACCAAGACATGCAACAGATTCAAGGGTAAACATCCGATCCTCAGTAGTTTCACCATCTTTTATTCCTAAAGCATCTTCGATTGCTTCTGAAATAGCAGTTGCATTTTGAACATGGCAAGCAGTACCATGACATACTTTAACTATATGCTTCCCAACCGGATTTAATCTGAATTGAGTATAAAACGTAGCAACACCATACATTTCACTAAGTTTTAATCCTGTTAATTCAGCTATTTTCATAAAAGCCACTTCAGGCAAATATCCATATATATTCTGAGTCCCCTGTAAAATAGGAATCATATTACCCCTTTTACTTTTGTATTTATCAATTAGCGGATCAATTAAGGTTAGATCGACAGAAGCCTGCATTGTTGCTTCTTTTTCCTGTAGTATTCGTTTTACACGCATAGACTTTAAAACGCTTAGTTTATAATTAATGGTTTCAAAAAATAATTGAGTAATATAGAATTTAGATTTATGAATACAAAGGTTTACAATATGTCCTATAATATCTTTATTCTGCAACCTAACAAAAACAAGACTTACAGAGCCAATTTAAAATAATTCTAATTACAATTTTGGGGCTTTTTATAATATGTATTTATTTTTATATACACACACTTTGATTCGAAGCAAATTTATATTTTATCTCTTTCGAAACACCAAACAAATATCTATTAAAAGACAATTATAAAACATAATTCAATTCATAATACTTACCCTTTATTAATACGCAGAGAGTTTTTTTGATTTTTCTTTTTAAAAAAGATCAAT
>DAOWGM010000081.1 GCA_030637515.1 Bacteroidales bacterium | reverse complement strand
CCAACTCAGGGCAAACTTTTTTAAGTTCTCCGTAAATAGTTAAACATTTTGACAGCTCACTCCAATAATATGCATTGTCTTTAATTCCGGTATTAATAAAGAAATGCAGCATTTTAAGCTTAATATTTGGATTTTTTTTAACCTGCTTTAGATAAAAGTTAACGATATTTTTATATCCTATACCTAAGCGTGATGTGTAAAATTCGAATTTAGGTTCTTCTTCCGAAGCAATTCTGATTCCTATTTCATAAGGAACTTTTATTAATTCTTCCAGACGATCTAATTCTTTATAATTATCAATAATTGGAATAGTGTTTTTAAACCCGTTGTTTAATAATCGCGCAATATTTTCAATATAAGCATCACGTTTAAAGCCATTGCAAATTATATAGCTTGATTTATCAATTTTTTTTTCTTTATATAATTGCTCTACAATGTTTATGTCGTAAGCCGATGAAGTTTCAATATGGATATCGTTTTTAAGAGCTTCGTGTAATACATGCTTAAAATGAGAACTTTTTGTACAATAGCAATAATGGTAATTGCTTTTGTAATTTACTTTTTGCATGGCGTTTTTGAACCATGTTTTAGCACGTTGTATTTGATTAGAAATTTGCGGGAGATAAGTAAATTTTAATGGAGTACCATACTTTTTGATAATATCCATTAGTGGTACTTTATGAAAAAGAAGATTCCCCCCATCTAAATCAAACTCTGGCTGCGGGAAGTCGAAAGTTTGTTCAATTAAATCAACATATTTAATTTTCATTCATAAAAGAGATAAATCGGGTTTAAAAATGCAAATTAAGTAATTTTTATAAAAGATTGTTTCATTTTTAAAACAGGAATGATGTTTTTTTTCTTTGAGTATAAAAAAAGCCGCTTAAACAGCGGCTTATGTATTGAAATAAGTATGTTAATTTAATAATATAAAATCCAAGCTTGTAATCCTTTTTCCTGAGCTATAAACTTATATTCAGCTATAGCTTTGCGTTTATCGGTAAAGGAGTTAAAACTAACTGCATACATTCCATTTCTTTCAGATAATTTTTCTGCGTTGTAACCTTCGGCTTTTAACTTGTTCATATATGAAATGGCATATTTCTCATTTTTAAAACTTCCGGCAATTATATAATATTTTTTCTGTGCTACTGTAGGTTTTTTAACTTCAGCTTTTTTTGTTTCTTGCTTAGCTTGATCCGTTTTTGGTTTAGCTGCTGGTTTTTTAGTAGTAACCGGCTTTTTCTTTACTGCTACTTTCTCAGTTTTAGCTTTTTCTTTAATAAAAACTTTTTTTACTGTATTGAAGTTTAAAACACCCCAAATAAATATAGCAGCAAGAGGTAATCCTATTGCAATTGCCCAAACTAAACCTTTGTTAACAGGTTTCTTTTCTTTTTTATGGCTATAAATGGATTTTGCTTGTGTAGTTGTAGCTTTGGGTTCCTCTACTTTTTTTGGAGCAACTTCTTTTTCTTCTGCTTTAAACTCTTTTAGTTTTGAATCTTTTTTAGGTTCAACAACTTCTTTTCCACCTGCCGGACGGACTGGTTTAGTTTCAGCAGTTTTTGGTTTTTCTTCTACTTTTTCTGTTTTAGCAACAGCTTTTACTTCTTCTTTCTTTGGCTCAACTGCTTTTGTTTTTTTAGTTGCAGGTGTTTTTTTTGTTTCTTCAGCCTTTTTCTCAGGAGCTTTTGCTTTGGTCGTTTTTTCTTTTACAGGCTCAGCTTCTCTTTTTGAAACAGTTAAGAATTGAACTTTTCCTTGCTTATCAGCAGTGAAACTTCCAAAACCTTTTATTTCATAAGGTTTTTCTTGTTCCAACACTTTCTTTACTTCATCAATGAATTCTTTGATTTTCTGAGCTGCTTCCTCTTTGGTAATACTTTCTTTTTTAATGATATGTTTTTCAAGAAGCTCATCATTAAACTTAAGAAAAGGACTAAAGTAAATGTCTTTTAGCTTTTCTTCTAAAGTACTAGCGTCTTTGCTTTTTGATGTTGCTCTAACCAGGAAAGCTCCGTAGTTTGGAACAATTACTCTATTGTTTGTAGCAAGTAGTTCCTGGATATAGGTTGAGATCATGATGATTGTTTTTTGTTTAATGTTATAAATGTAAGTATTTTAATATAAAAAATATAAAACAACTCACAGCTTTTTTGCATTTGAACAAATGTAATAAAAATTTAAGATATTAAAATACAGATAAATAGGGATTTTGATGAAATCTTCTGTAGTTAAAGAATTAATTTTTAGAAAAAATTTGATCAATGCTTGAAAGCAAAGATTCAATTCTTATAGGCTTAGTAATGTAATTATCAAACCCAGCATTTAGACATTTTTCGCGATCATTCTCACGAATATATGCTGTTTGTCCAATAATTTTCAACTCTTTATTATGTTCTTTTATCTTTTGTGTAGCTTCCAGACCGTCCATTACCGGCATATTAATATCCATCAATACAAGATCAATGTTATTATTGTTTAAGCATAAATCAACAGCTTCCTGACCATCTTTTGCCCATAATATTTTAGCTTTTGTAGGGGTAAGCATTTCCTCTATTAACTGATAATTTAAATCAATATCATCGGCAACAAGAACAACTTTATTTTGCCAGTCATATTGAATGTTAGGAGTTATCTCTGGTTTTTCAAATTTCGGCTCTTGTTCTTTAAGAGGTAAGGTAAAATATATATTTGTTCCTTGTTTTGGAGTTGATTGAATCCAAATTTCACCATTTAGATGATCAACAAGTTTTTTAGCTATTGTAAGTCCTATCCCAGTTCCTCCATGTTCTCTTGTAAAAGACTCGTCAGCTTGCCTGAACATGTCGTATATCATGTCAAGCTTTTCGTTTGAAATTCCTATTCCAGAATCTATAACATAAAACTGAATTTTATTTTCTTCTTCAATTAAAGAATAACCAAATTCAACAAATCCATTTGAAGTAAACTTAATAGCATTTTCTATAAGGTTGTATAGAATTTGTTTTAGTCTTAAAGGATCAGTTACGAATGAAAAGTCATTTAATTCAGAGCTCTTTTGCAATGATAAATGGATGTCTTTTTTATCATTATTTTCAACATTAATGCTAAATGATACATAAAGGTCCAGCAAAAGTTTATTTATATGACAATCTTTTTTATTAAGTTCAATATTTCCCGCTTGGATTTTAGAAATATCTATAACATCATCAATTAATTTTAGAAGATTCTGGCTATTGTCGTTTATTAGGTTGTTTAGTTTTACTTTTTCTTCAAAAGACATATCTTCATCAAGAAGGAGGTTTGAAAACCCAATAATAGCATTCATTGGAGTTCTAATCTCATGAGAAAGGTTAGCAAGGAAAGCCGTTTTTAGACGATTAGATTCTTCAGCTTTTTCTTTTGCATCGACAAGTTCTTTTTCGCTTTTCTTACGAGACGTAATATCTTCAGAGATAACAACAAAGTGTGATATTTCGCCAATGTTATTTTTTACGGGAGAAATAGAAGCTAATTCCCAGTACTTTTCACCGTTTTTCTTTTGATGGTGAAATTCCCCCTGCCAATCCTTACCTGATAAAACACAACTCATAGCTTCTTCATAAATGCTATTTGAGTGATTATCTATATTTAATAGACTAATCTCTTTATTTATAACATCTTTAGGATTATACCCTGTAATTTGAGTAAAGCTTGGATTTACAAACTGAATTTCTCTTTTAAGATTTGTAATAATAACACAGGCAGGAGAATGATGAATTGCGTTGGAAAGAATTTTTAAATCTTGTTCTGTTTTTTTCTTCTCTGTAATATCAAGAGAAACGCCTCCTATTTGCCAAGTATTATCTGTTCCGCGATACCTGAATTTATGTGTCTGATATGTTTTTAAATTCCCGGATTTATCTGGCAATTGATCTTCAACAATAAGAACCTCACCGTTTAAAACCTGTTTATCTTCCTGTATTACTCTTTTTGCATACTCTTCAGGGAAAATTTCCTGTGGTGTTTTATCCTGACAGTCATCATTAGAATAAATATAATCCATGTATTTATTTAAATAAACGGATTTTAGATTCTCGTCCTTAATAAAAACTCCAAGAGGAAGATTGTCCATAAAAACAGAGAATTGTTGCTCGGTTCTTTTTAAGGCATCTTCCGCTTCAATACGTTTAGAAATATCTTTAAAATCTTCAATAATACCCAAGATTTCTCCATTCTGACCTTTAAATGCAACAGAATTTAATATTCCGGGAATAATTTTACCCTGAGTATTCTTTTTCATAATATCTACTTCAACACGATCTTCTCCATTCTTAATTTTATTAAGAGGGCATTCTGATGTATGGCATTGGGCTCCAGGGAATATATTATAACATTTTTTACCTTCAGCATCTTCTTTGCTTATTCCGGAAAGCGTTGTGAATGCGCGGTTAACGCGGATGATATTATGATCAACATCAATTAATCGCATGCTGTTTCCGGTTGTATTAAATATCTGACTTAATTCTGCATTCTTATTTACAATCTCATTAGTCTTTTGTGCTAATCTCTTATCTATCGAATCTTGAAGATTAAATATTTTATGAATTAATGTATTAAAAGAAAAATGTAATATTATAAACGTTGATACCAGGATTAAAAAGATAATTAAAATGGACCTGTAAATAGTAGCTAAAAATTTATTTTGCAAAGCAGAGATATCTCTGAAATATATAACACCTTCAAATCCTTCTTTTAGGAAGTTGTTTTCAACTTTTATAACATCAAGGTAGTAGTAGCTCTCGTTATAGCTGAATTTCCCTGGAATTAAAGATTCGTTTTTTGATACTATATCAGAAAAAACATCGGTTTTTAACAAAGAATGAATAAGAAAATACTCGTTAGAAACAGATGATTTAAAACCCTCTTCTAAATCATTAAGATTTTTAGGATTGAATACACTTGCAATTGTTACATCAAAATCTTTTGTAATTCTTTCAACGATTTCATCTTCACGAATTCCAAATTCTATGCAGCCAATATATTCACCTTTATATATTACTGGTTCAACAACTTTATAATACAGATATGAATTACTAAATTCAAATCCGGTTTTCTTTATCTTTTCAATATTTACTTTAGCAACAACAGAATTTACAGCGGCTTTTATATCGACTCCGCTTCCGGTTTCCATATTTAAGACTAAGCTATTGTCTTTTGAGAAGAAATTGATAGTAAAATGATACGGATCTTCTGATTTTAAGATGGTATAAAAAGGAAAAATTTTTTGATATAACTCTTTGGTATTATTTGAACTAAATTTCTTTTTTACTTCGGGATTATTTACAAAATATTGAATTTTGTCTCTGTAAACCTGATTTGTTGTATTGAGAAGATTTTTAATTTCAATATTTACAATATCGTTTTCTTTCTGGATTTGCCAATCGATATATTGTTTTTGATTTTTTATTCCAAGCGAAAAGTAAATAGCGCACAATACAAGCAGCACGATCATAACTGCTAATATTGTTTTGTTTTTTAATTTCCTTTCGAAATCCATATTTATTGCTTTCTACCCTAATCAATAAATTTTAAAGTTGCAAATAAAGTAAAAATTATGGAACAAAAAAATTACGGTTCGTAGGTTTGTAAACTTTTTTTGAAGATTTTAGTCAAAATTATTTTCCTTAATTGTTAATAAAGTCACAAGCATCTATGTAAATGTAATAAGTACAGGCTTTTAGATAATTTTTTTTGATTTCTGTATGTATGGCGGAAATTAATTAATTGTGAAGTTTTTGATTTGGTGATATTATAGCTAATTTGCAAAACAAATCTTAAATATTTTAAAAATGAAGGCTAAAAAACAGTTTGTTAGGATAATAAGTATTGTATTTTTTGTTTTGTTCTATACAAGTATTTATGCTCAGCAAAACACGCTAAACCTTGAAGTAATTAGTGAGATACCTACAACATTTGTTAAGGATCAGGCAAATACTGGAACTTGTTGGAGCTTTGGAACTACTTCGTTTTTTGAAACTGAATTAATTCGAATGGGAAAAGGAGAATATGATCTTTCAGAGATGTTTACGGTTCGTTGTACATATGAAGATCATGCTTCTGCATATATACGCTATCACGGAAAACTTAACTTTAGCTCAGGTGCAGAAGGTTGGGATATGCTCAATGTTATTGATAAATACGGAATTTTACCTCAGGATGCATATCCTGGAATGAAGGTAAACTCCGAAATGCACGACCATAGAGAAATGGATAAAGTGCTAAAAGCAATGGCAGATGTTTTTGTAAAGGAATATAAATTATCTGGAGTTTGGGATGATGCTATTTCAGGTGTATTGGATGTATATTTAGGTAAATTGCCCAAAGAATTTGATTATCAAGATAAAACGTATACAGCAAAAAGTTTTCGCAACTTTTTAGGAATAAAAACTTCTGATTATATGACTTTTTCGTCATATACACATCACCCATATTATACTGATTTTATTTTTGAATCACCGGATAATTGGTCTAACGGTTATGTTAAAAATGTTAATCCTGATGATTTAATTGCTATTATGGACAATGCTTTACAGAATGGTTATTCTGTTGTATGGGCAAGTGATGTAAGCGACAAAGGATTTGATCATGAAAAAGGACTGGCAATAGTGCCGGAAAAAGATTGGGACGATATGACAGAAGACGAATTAGCAGAAGTATTTATTAATCCTGGAAAGCAGAAAATTATTACTCCTGAAATGAGACAGGCAGGATATGATAATTATGAAACTACGGATGATCATTTAATGCATATTGTGGGATTGCTTAAAGATCAAAATGGAACAAAATATTATAAGGTTAAAAATTCCAAGGGACAAGACGGGAATGATTATGGCGGATATTTATATGCTTCTGAAGCGTATATTCGTTTAAAAACAATGACTATTATGGTTCATCAGGATGGTGTTCCAGTGCAAATTCAGGATAATTTTTAAAATTGATATAGATGATCAGGAAATACTTTCTGATTTTATTTTTATTAGTAATTAACTATTTGAATTTAAGCGGACAAGACAACCTGAAAAATCCGGTTAGCTTTGCCATTAAACCACAATATGGAATAATTTTACCTCATTCGAGTAAAGTTGAACATTTAACTCACACTAATCCTTATGGACTGGAAATAGATTATTCATGGTTCTTGCTTAAAGATAAAAACTGGCAACAATGCAACTGCTATTCAAAAGCTGGAATTTCTTTTTTATACGTGAATTATGATAATCCGGAAATTGTCGGGAGTTCATATAATTTAACCGGTTTTGCAGAACCATTTTTTATACGCTTAAATCGTTTTTTATTTTCGGCAAGAATGGGATTTGGAGTCAGTTATCTGGATAAAATTTACGATTCTGAAGACAATCCTGAAAATACTTTTTTTTCCACTCATTTAAGCTTCATTGTTCATATTGATATTAATGCATATTATCAACTAAGTAGTAAATATAGTCTGATGAGCTATGCAAAATATAATCACATTTCGAACGGAGGAGTAGAGCAACCCAATTATGGAATGAACTTCCCCATGTTTGGATTAGGATTAATTTATTATCCATCAGGGAAAGTTATATTTCCTGATCGTGAGAAACAGGAATTTGTTTCTAAGTATTTTTTCAATATCTACACTTTTGGAATGATTAAAAAGATTAAGGAAAATGAATATTTCCCCGAAGAAACAACATATGTTTTTGGTTTATATGGCTTGGCAGGAAGAACAATTAGTAAAGTAAACGGATTTAGTGTTGGTGTTGAATATATAAACGATGGCGGTGCAAAAGAAGAAATTTTAAGAAAAGGGTTATCTGACGATCATCAAAAAGTGTCCGGATTAATAGGCCATCACTTGCTTTTAGGTAAATTTGATTTTTCACAGTACTGGGGAACATATATTTATGCTCCGTATAAACCGTATAATTTTTACCAGCGGTATTCATTAAGCTACAAATTTACTAGACATATTTTAGGAGGAGTAACGATGAAAGTATATGGCGATGTTGCCGATAGTTTTCATATACTCCTCGGGTTATCTTTTTAAAACCAGGGAAAATTACTTTTTACACTTCTCTTTTTTTAAATTTGTGTGATAATTAACAGAATTGAAATGCAAGAAAGAGACTTAACTCCCGATCAGATTAAATTAATCAAACAATTTCAGAAAAACGAAATCACTGAATACTACATCTATTCCAGATTGTCAAGAAAAGTAAAGAACAAAAGAAACGCAGAAACACTCCAAAAAATTGGTGATGATGAAATGCGTCATTATATGTTTTGGAAAGAGCATAGTGGAGTTGAAGTGAAGCCTAATAAGTGGAAAGTTTTTCGTTTTTTTTGGATAGCCCGAATATTTGGAATAACCTTCGGAATAAAGCTAATGGAAAAAGGTGAAGAAGGGGCGCAAGAATCGTATAAAAAGGCGTGTGAGTTTATTCCTGAGGCACAACAAATTGTTGATGATGAAGATGCACACGAGAAAGAATTAATAAACATGCTCGAAGAGAAAAAACTTGAGTATGTAGGTTCTATTGTATTAGGATTAAATGATGCCTTAGTTGAACTTACTGGAACATTAGCTGGTTTAACTTTTGCTTTACAAAACACAAGATTAATAGCAATCGCCGGATTAATTACTGGAATTGCGGCATCATTTTCAATGGCTGCTTCTGAATATTTATCGACCAAGTCAGAAGGTAACGGTGCCAATGCTTTAGCTTCATCGTTTTACACGGGATTAGCATATGTTTTTACTGTAATTATATTAATTCTGCCCTATTTTTTATTTGCAAACTATTTTGTGTGCCTTGCATTAACAATGATTTTTGCAGTCTTCGTAATCTTTTTCTTTAATTATTATATTTCTGTGGCAAAAGATCTGAATTTTGGAAAACGGTTCCGTGAAATGTTTTTTATAAGCATGGGTGTTGCTGTATTTACTTTTGGAATAGGATATTTAATAAGAATTTTTTTAGGAGTTGATATCTAAAATTATTCTTGATACTTTATACTAACATCTTGATACTATAAAATATGAATTGGGACAAATTACTTTCAGCAAAAAGACTTGGGTTGGAGAAAAAGGAAATGAAGAACACAGAAGAAATTCGTTCGCAATTTCAGCGTGACTATGATCGCATTATTTTCTCATCACCATTCAGAAGATTGCAAAATAAAACACAGGTTTTCCCTTTACCAGGAAGTGTATTTGTTCATAATCGTTTAACACATAGCTTGGAGGTTGCAAGTGTTGGGAGATCTCTGGCTAATTTAGTGGCGCAGGAAATTCAAAAAAGAGAAGAGATAAGGAATAAGGATATTTTAAATGAATTAGGATCGATAGTTTCTGCTGCTTGTTTAGCACATGATATGGGAAATCCTCCGTTCGGGCATGTAGGAGAAGAAGCAATATCAAAATATTTTTCCGAAGGAAACGGTAAAAAGATTAAGAATGTAGTGACCGAAGAGGAATGGAATGATCTTACTCATTTTGAGGGAAATGCGAATGCATTAAGATTGCTGACACATCAGTTTAAAGGTCGTCGTAAAGGAGGTTTTGCACTTACATATTCAACCTTGGCAACATTATTAAAATACCCATACGGTTCGGATGCAATGCTCCAGGGGAAAAAGAAGTTCGGATATTTTCAGGCGGAAAAAGAAATATTTCTGCAAATAGCCAATGAACTAGGATTAAAAAAACTGAGCGATGAACCCTTAAGTTATGCACGTCATCCATTGGTTTTTCTTGTTGAGGCCGCCGATGATATTTGTTACGAAATAATGGATATTGAAGATGCTCACAAATTGAAAATTCTGGACACACCAAAAACCTTTGAATTGCTTTTAGGGTTTTTCGATGAAAAAATTGACAAAAAGTTCTATAAAAACAAAGAAGAGATTTTTAAAGAAGTAACTGATATTAATGAACAAGTAGCTTATTTAAGAGCATCGGTTATTGGAAAATTGACTAAAGAAACAGCACAAGTTTTTCTTAAAAATCATGATCAAATCATGGAAGGGGAATATAATCAAAGTCTCATAAATGGTCTTGAGGGAAAAAGCAAAGAAGCATTTGATAGGTGCAAAGATGTTGCAGTTAACGAAATATACAATGATCGATCTGTGGTAAAAATTGAGTTAACAGGTTTTAATGTTTTGGGAACGCTGTTAGATGAATTTATTACAGCCATTTTCAGCCCAGATAGTGACTACTCTAAGAAAATATTATCAATTCTTCCTTCGCAATACAATGTCGAAGAGCATAGTTTTTACAAAAAAGCAATGTCCGTCGTAGATTTTGTGTCTGGAATGACAGATTTATATGCTGTTGATTTATATAAAGATATTAGAGGAATAAATTTATAAAAACGATTAATTCTGGTATGAAACTAAAGATTTATGCAATTTTATTTCTTATGTTTATTATACCCATTGGGTTCTATTCAAAAATGTATTCAGGATTTGGGCATGAATGGGTAAACAATAAAGCCGGAGGTGTTTTTTATGAAATATTCTGGTGTTTGGTTTTTTATATTCTTTTACCAAAATCAAAACCAATTAAAATTGTTATTTGGGTATTTTCGATAACTTGCTTGCTGGAATTTACTCAGTTGTTAAATAATGGGTTTTTAGAAATTATCAGGTCAAATTTTATTGGAAGAACCATTATCGGAAGTTCTTTTTCGTGGAGCGATTTTTTATATTATTTAATAGGTAGTTTAGTAGGATATTTTATACTGAACTTTTGTGAGAAGTATAGCAAATAAAAAAGCTGTTCCGTAATAATGAGGAACAGCTCTAAATAATAAATGTTAATTGCTATTTAATTTTAGCCAGCTTCTTTTTCATTTTTTCAATCTTCTTTGGAAGATTTTCTTTCATATCAACATAAAGCTCATCAGAACCTTCTTTTAGCATACCAGGAATCTCACTTCTATCAGAAGTAATTTGTTGCATAACAACCTTTATGCTTGATTCACTCATACCCGTTGCACCAACATACATAATTCTTTTTCCCGTTTTATGATACAAAGAGATTTTAGCTTGTGCTCTACCTCCAGCTGCACCGTTTCCACCAATCATTGTTTTTGCAGAAATAGAATAATGTAGGTCAACTACCATAAAAGCATCTGCTTCAGGAAAAATTTCACTTAATTGCACAGTAAGTTTTTTGTAAAGGCCTGAATATTCAGAATATCCTTCACAAGGAAGGCTTTTAGAGATTTTTCCAGCTGCGCTTTCTGCAAAAGCATCTTTCCATGCAATAAATTTTTCGTTATTTATTACGGTAGCTTCATCAACTAAGGTAAAAGGAAACTCTTTTGCTAAATCACCGAAAAGATAAGTTTTAAATTGATCTAATTCTTCTGTAATGTTAAAATCCTGACCCATATAAAGATCAGACATTGTGTTTATTGCAATATCTTCAAATCCTTCGGTTCTTAGTCCGTCGTTTGCAGATATAGCTACAACAACTACATTATTTACCTGAGAATTAGCATAAAAAACAGAAAGTGCCAATGTAAGCACCATAATAATTTTTTTCATAATTTTTTAAATAAGGTTAATGAATTGATTAATAATAAAGCACAAAGATATTAATCCATACTTAAGAAACAAGGATGTTTTTTGGAATAGGGAAATTTATTCTTTTATCATAGTAAGCAACATTTTAAACTTGGATGTTGCTTTAACTGCATGCGGAATATTTGCAGGCATAATAATAGATTGTCCCGCAGGAACCTCATAAGGATTTCTGTTAATTAAAATTTGGGCAGAACCTTCTAAAACTTGAATTAATGCATCGAATGGAGCTGAATGTTCGCTTAGTTCTTGCCCTTTATCAAAAGCAAAAAGAGTTATGTTTCCAACCGATTTTTGTATTATTCTTTTACTTACAATACCATCACTTGAATAATCTACTTTTTTTGCAAATCCGAAAACTTCTGAATGTGTTATTTTATCTTCCATCATTTATTAATTTATATGAAAATTATTGCTAATTGTAGATTTTATAACAATAAGAATAGATAAATGTTTTTGTGATTTAAAGAATTAATTCTTTCCCTTGATTATACTACCATCTTTCGATAACAATATAGCAATTCCTCTGGTTGATGGGAATTCAGAAAAGATAACAATCATCATTACAGTAATAGGAACACTTAAGATCATTCCAATTATACCCCATATTGCACCCCAGAATGCAAGACCGATTAATACAACTAATGGACTTACATTAAGAGAGCTTCCTGTTAGTCTTGGATCAATAAAGTTGCCAACTACTAACTGAATAGCACCTACTACAACTAAAGCCCAAACTCCAGGCATGAGTTCGCCAAACTGAAGCATAGCAAACATTGCAGGGAAAACAGTGGCTATAAGTGAACCAACTGTAGGAATATAGTTCATCAAGAAAATTAGAAAAGCCCAGAAAAGTGGTGCATCTATTCCAATAAAAATCAATGCAATGTAACTTAGAAAACCTGTTAGTAAGCTAATAAGTGTTTTTAATGAAAGGTAACGACCAATAGATTTGTCTATTTGTGAAAATACTTCGTTAACTTCATTTAAATCCTCTTTTTTAGCATAAATAGCTTTGATTTTTTTAGAAAAGAAAGGTTCTTCTAATAATAGAAACAAAGTATAAATAATGATAAGAAATGCATCGCCGAACAAATCGGTTAATGATTTGAAAAGACCGGAGAGAAGGTTTGTATATTCATATTCACCCAAAAATTCTTTGACTGAACTAATAATATCAATATTAAAGTTTGTATTTATTGCTTGTGTAACTTTAGTAATATTGTTTTGATATACAGGAAGTTCTGCTGATAATTGCTGTATGTTCAAAGCCAATATTTTTGCAACCCCACCGATAATTGCAAAAATTACCGCAAATCCAAGTATGTTTAGAATTGTATTTGGAATTTTTTCATCGATAAATTTAACTTTATTAAGAACATCACGAATTTCTTTTATCAGAAACCAAAATATCAATGCAATAACAAAAGGCTGAATTAAATTCTTACCATAAATAAATATTAGTACAACTGCAAATGCAATTAATAAACTATTCGTAATTCTTGAAGCTTTCATAGTATCGTTTTTTAAGAACTATAAAAATAACGAATCTTTATTTAAAAATCATCAGACAAAGACTGAATAGATATGGTAGTTTTTATATTGATATAAAATGTAATTTTAGACAATTTTACAATCCAAATGAACGAATTGGAAATAATATATAGAGACGAGAATTTGATTGCAATTAATAAGCCTCATGGATTATTGGTTCACCGATCGGAGTATTCAGGAGTAGCTGATGAGTATGCAGTTCAAAGGCTGAGAGATCAGCTGGGACAGCGAGTTCATCCTTGTCATAGAATTGACCGAAAAACTGGAGGTGTTTTATTGTTTTCTTTTAATGCAGAATATAATAGTTTATTGCAGCAACAGTTTGCTGCAAATCTGGTAAAGAAAAGATATTTAGCAATTGTCCGTGGATATACAGAAGATTCAGGAACAATAGATTATCCGTTAACAAACGATAGTGGAAAAACTCAGGAAGCATTTACAGAATATAAAACCTTAAAACGAGCCGAATTGGATATCCCTTTTGGGAAATTTGAAACATCTCGTTACTCCTTAGTTGAGGTTATGCCACAAACTGGTCGTATGCATCAGATACGAAAGCATTTTGCTCATATATTACATCCTATAATTGGTGATCGGCCTCATGGTTGTAATAAGCAGAATCGCATGTTTAAAGAAAAATTTAACATGACAACAATGATGTTGCACGCTTCGGAGATTGTATTTATGCATCCTGAAACAAATACAGAAATTAAAATAAATGCTAATTTACAATCTGAATTTCAACATATGATTACAATAATGGGATGGGAATATTTATTTTACAAAAGCCTGAATTAGAAATATGTTTCAAACCATTTGTTTGGCATAGATTTGTTCTATCTGATTCCGATATTTTTCTGCAATAAATTTTCTTTTCAGTTTTAGAGTAGGCGATAACTCTCCTGATATTGAAGTCCATTCGTCTGCTACCAGTCTGAATTTTAAAATATGTTCTGTCTTAGCAATATTCTTATTGAAATCTTTAACGTCTTGTTGGATTAATGTATAAACTTCAGGGATTTGAATAATATCTTCTTTAGAGTTGTATTTAAAATTATTCTGATTACACCAATTTTGGATGTGGGGGAAATTTGGAGATATTAGTGCACTTGCAAATTTTTCGTGCTCGCCAATAACCATAATCTGATCAACACAGGTTGACTCTTTTATTTTGTTTTCGATTACTTGAGGTGCAATAAATTTACCGGTCGACAATTTAAATATCTCTTTTTTTCGATCGGTAATAACAAGGAATTTGTTTTTATCTAAATAACCAATATCTCCTGTATGAAACCAACCATTCTGATCAAAAACCTGTTTTGTTAACTCTGGTTTTTTATAATAGCCAAGCATTACATTATGACCTTTACACAGGATTTCACCATCTTCAGCGATTTTAATTTCAACACCATTAATTATTGCACCTACTGTGCCTAATTTCAGATTGGGTTTTGTTTGATTGTTAATTGTAATTATTGGTGATGTTTCAGTTAGCCCATACATATTGATAATTTTGATATCGGCAGCCCAAAATATTCTTTCTAATCTGGGTTGTAAAGCTGCTCCACCACAACCAACAATTTGGGACTTTCCCCCTAATGCTTCACGCCATTTAGTAAAAATCAGTTTATCTGCAATTATTAATTTCTGTTTATACCACCAACTGCTTTCTTCTTTGATTTTATATTTTAAATCAATTTTAACTGCCCAAAAGAAAATAGTTTTCTTTATGCCTTTCAGTTTTTTCCCCTTTGCAACTATAGTATCAAAAACTTTTTCAAGAAGACGTGGAACAGTATCAAAGCCATCAGGTTTAATTTCTTTCATGTTAGCAGCAATAGTTCCCATATTCTCAGCGTAATAAACACTACAACCACTATACTGTGTTTGATAATTGCCCATTCGTCCACCAACATGACATAGCGGAAGTATGCTCAAGAACTTATCATTTTCTGAAAGTTTAAAAACATGCGCTGCAGCAATAAAATTCTGAACCATGTTTTTATGTGACAACATAACTCCTTTTGAGGTACCTGTTGTTCCTGATGTATATATTAATGTTGCAAAATCATTTTCGTGGATACTATTTTTCAGATTTTCTACATCTTCTTTATAATAAACTGCACTTTCTTTTCCACTATTAAGAATCTCTTTCCAGTTTTTAACATCATCAATAATATCAAATGAATATATAATTTCATCTTTATTGATTTTTTTTACAACCGGGGCTATTTTATTATAAAGGATCTTATCGGATATAAAAATGAGTTTTGCATCGGAATGCTCAAAAATAAATTCATATTCATCTGTACTTAAAGATGTAAATAGGGGAACGTGAACAACCCCAATCAAAGCCATTCCCATATCAATAAAATTCCATTCAGGGCGATTATTTGTAATACTTATAATTTTATCTCCTTTCTGAATACCAAGCGATAACAGACCATAACTTACCTGATAAGCAAATTCGATATATTCCTTTGTGCTGTATTTAACCCATTTCCCGTTTTGTTTAGCGCCAAAAGCATCTTCTTTATTAAGAAATTTTTGTTGGTATCGTTCTAATAAATCGAATGTGCGAGTTACGCTCATTATATTTCCTTTTAGGGTGAGTCTTGTGAATATAGTGTTTTTAACTTTAAGTTAAAGCTTTTATGGTTTTTTATTCCGAGTACAGAATAAAAATGGTTTATAATTTTAAAGTTAACAACAATCTTTATTTTCCTGTATTGGCGGACAGGGATTAGTACCATAAGAACAAAATACGCAACAATCTTTTTGTTTGGGTTTTAATATTGTTTTGCAATTTTCGCAGGTATAAAAAAACAAACACGAATCTTCAGGCATTATTTCTTCTTTTTCAAATCCGCAATATGGGCAAGATATGATAGATTTTAATTGAATTTTATTCATAATTTATTTAAAAATAAAATATTAATAGATAGTAATCTATTAACAAATCATTTGAAATATAGTTTTGAAAACTTATTCGGTAATTATGTGTTTAATGAACTAATAGTAAATGGCTCTCCCTGACCGGGATAAATAATGTTAATAAAAAGATTTTTTAGAATTTTAATAAACCTCAGATTGTCTTTCTCGTCAGCAATTTGAGGCATGTTGTGAATAAAAACATCATCGCAAAACAACTCACCGTTTTCAGTTAATATTCCAATTGAACTATCTAAAAAACCAGACATGTAAATTACCCATGCATTTAATCCGTATTCTGATAAGTTGTATCCTTCATCAATAATAAGATCAGGAGAAAACGCTTTTGTCCCTAAAGATTTAACATCATTTTTCTGAAAAATAGAAATGCACTAATTCCAACACATAAAGGACCCAAATCACCAACTATTGTTGGCATTTCTGCATTCGACAACATGATGCCGAATGCCCACATTGCCATATTAATTGCCAAAAATAATCCAACTAAAGTAGCAATAAGAATACCTTTGGGGAAGAAACATGGCTCTTAATTAAAAATCTCTCAGGAACTCTATGTTTTATAAAAAAAGAGTCCCAGAGATTTTAATATTTATAGTTTATGATTAAAACTTTTTCTAAGAAATTATTTAGTAAAATAATACTTTTTGTTTATTCGTATAGCCGTTACCAGAAACCTTAATTATATATATCCCTTTATTATATTCAGAGATATTAAGTTTAATTTTAGTTTCTTTAGATTGCATACTATAAACCTTTTGACCATTGATATTAATAATTTCAATCGTGTTCAGAGTATTAGTATTATTATCAAATTCGATGTTTAATACATTACTGGTTGGGTTAGGATATATTCTGAAAACCATTTCCAGGTTCGGATGAACAGAAGAAGTTATTTGTTCAAAATTGGCAATAAGGGCTCTATTTTTTTCTACTATAAAGCTATAATTGATATCTGTTGAAACTTCGGTTCCGTTTTCAGTCCAACTTACAAAATTATATCCTGTTTCTTCTACTGCTGAGAGTATTGCAGTTTCTTCATAATTGTATTCTCCGTTTCCTGTAACTGTTCCTCCGGTTGATGGATTGGCAGTAGCTGTAATATTATATGATTCCGGTTCAAAATGTGCAATTAAATGATAGTTATAATCAGCATAAAAGCTAAAACTTGTATCAGTTGTTACCTCATTTCCATTATAGGTCCAGTTAACAAAATTATACCCTATTTCTGACCATGCTGCAACATCAACAACTTGACCATAACCATATGTACCAGCACCATATAGAACTCCTCCATTAGCAGGATCTGCAGTTAATTCAATTTCAAATGTTATATACTCAAAATTAGCTACGAGCGTTCTGCTTTCAGTTGCTGCGAAACTATAATCCGCATCAGTAGAAACTTCTACTTCATTTTCTGTCCAGTTTATAAATTCATAATCATCATAATCAGATGTTGCAGAAATATTAACAGTTTCACCGAGTTTATATGTTCCACCTCCACTAACAGTACCAACATTCCATGGATCTGCCGATAATGTAATTTGACATGTTTTATATTCAAAATTTGCTACTAATGTTCTATTATCAATTGCCGTAAAACTATAGTTGGCATCAGTAGATACTTCTATTCCGTTTTCAGTCCAATTAACAAATGTATAATTTGCTTCCGGAGTTACAGATACATTGATAGTTTCACCATATGCATATGTCCCTGATCCGGTAACAGTACCTCCATTTGATGGATTTGCTGATAATGCAATATCATATGATTCTATTTCAAAATTAGCAACCAAAGTTCTGTCTTCGCTTACTGAAAAGCTATAATTAGCATCAGTAGAGACTTCAATACCATCCTCTGTCCAGTTTATAAAAGAATGACCTGTTTTAGAAGATGCTGTTAAATTACATATTTCAGCTTGATAATATATGCCATCACCAGTAATGGTACCTCCATTTACAGGAGTTACAGAAGTTGCAATTGTGTATACCGGTAAAATAATGTCAACTTGAGAATTTGAGATATTATTGGCATCATCAATTTCAGCAACTATTTCTGTAAAATCAGCATAAACTAAAACGTAATATGTTCCTGAAGCAGTTCCTTCCGAGATAGTTAAATTTGCTGTTGTAGAAATATGAGCCCCAGCTGTTACAGAACTAACCATTTCATTGCCAAGTAAGATATCGGATTCATCATACTGAGTATCGGTTGATAAATAGTAATTTACCTGGCTTGAGCTTGCATCACCTAGTCCAAAATTCTTCACATCAAATGATACCGAAAATTCATCTCCCGAATTAAGATTTGATAAACTAAGACTTTGATTTATAACTTGTAAGTCAGGATAGTTTATGGTGATTTCATTATAGGCTGTATTATTGTCATCATCAGTTTCATTAATATTTTCAAGATAATCTACATAATAAATAATATTATAAGTTCCGTTAGATAATCCGGATGGTATTGAAATAGTAGAAGTGATAATATCATTTTCTCCTGATGCTAATGCGGTAACTGTTTCTTGTCCGAGATAAACATCAGATATATCATACAGATTATCTGTCGATAAATAATATGCGATTTCAGAATTGTTTGCATAACCTGCTCCAATATTTTCTACATGTAAGGTTACATCAACGCTGCCTGTTTGAATAACTGTTGGCGTAAGACTTTGATTGGTAACAGTAAGGTCAGGATGTTCTACAAATATTTGTACAGACGTAACATTATTTGTTTCATCTTCTTCTGCAATACTGTTATTATAATCAGCAAAATATAATATATATTGTGTTCCTGATGGCGCACTTAATGGTATTGTAACATCTTTATTACATGTTGTGCTATTTCCGGAATTTAATGCATAAAAAGAATAACTGTCAATGAATATATCATTAGCATCATAAGTATTATCTGATGATAAATAATATCCGATCTGTCCAGAGGGAGAATTACCATTTCCATAATTTTGTAAAAGGCAAGATAGTGAAATTGAGTTACCTGCAACTAAAGTTAAAGGATTAGCAGATGGACTATTAATAGTTAAATCTGATCCTTTTATGGCGATCTCTTTATAAGTTACATTATTTGATTCGTCACTTTCATTTACTTCATTTAAATAATCTGCTTTGTACAATATGTAGTAATTTCCGGGTATTGTTTTTGATGGTATAGTTACATATTTTGATAACATTGTATTAGTACTACCGGAAGATATACCATAAACTTGGTCATACCCTAAGAAAATATCATTTACATCATAGACATTATCAGACGACAGATAAAATCCTGTCTTGTTTTCATCAGCATCACCAGAACCTGTATTTTGAACCCAACAAGAAAGACTAACTGACTCTCCTGTACTAACAGATGCTTCACTAAGCCATTGATTAGTTGTAATTAAGTCAGGATAAGGAACTGTTAGCTGAATATATGCAACATTATTAAACTCATTACTTTCACTAACTTCTTGTTCTCGGTCAGCATAAAACAATATATAATATGTACCCGGTTCTGTATCAGAAGGAATTTTTAAATAAGTTGAAATAGACTTATAATTTCCTGCCGAAATTGAAGATACATAACTTTCACCTAAATAAGTATCTGATGACTCATAACTTGTATTCGTAGAAAGGTAGTAGCCCATCCAGCTTGAACCTGCATCTCCCGCATCATAATTTTGGACAGTGCAGGCTATATTGACACTTGTACCTGGTTTAACAACTGTTGAACTAATATCTTCCCCTATAACTATTAAGTCAGGTAAATTTTTCGAGTTTTTATTATTCTGACCGTTGGCAACATTACTGTTAATAGTAATTAAGAATAAAAGGGTAAACCCTAGGAATATAAAAGGTTTTGATAGTTTTTCTCTAATAATTTTCATTTTATAATTCTGTTTATTTTAAATAAAGTTTAATATGTAATTCTGTTTCTTTTTGTATCAACGATTCCTTTAATTGTAACCTAAAAAATAAAGCGTAAACAAAATATTTTTATAAGAGCTAAAATTGTAAAAAACGGACATTTCAATATTTTTTTAAAAACTGGATTTTTACAGAATTAGAAACAACAGCCTGTCACTTTCATGATTTACAGAAAAAAGAAAAAGAGAAATTTGAAAAAGGCAATTGCGGAGCAGGAAAAAATATTTTAATACAAATTGAGATTGAAATTTGTTGGTAATACTATTTTTTAACATTCTTGAATTTATTCCAACAAGTTAAGCAGTAGGTTTTTTTAATTACAAAATATAATGGTAGTGGTGACTCAGAGAGCCGTTTTCGGTCAGAGAATTCTTTCGTAAAAAGGAATAAGGTTTTTTAAAACATTTTTCGGAGTATCACAGCAAAATTCTTTACAATCCTTAATAAAATGCGATTGGTCGAAATAACCATATTGGAGTGAAGCTTTTGTAAAATTTTCAATATCTGAATTTTTTAAAGCTGAAATAGTATTGTTGAAACGAGTTAGTTTAATATATTTTTTCGGAGTTATGCCGGTATATTCTTTAAAAAGTCTGTTCAGAGTTTTAGACGATATATTTAATTTGTTTGTTAACAAGGAAAGATCTGGGTTGCAAACGTTTTCACCAATATATTTTGTTGCGTAAATTATTCTTTTATCCAGGTTTAAATTAATTATCTTACTGCATAAATATTTTTCAATTTTTTTTCGTTTTTCTGAAATATCTGTTGTTTCATATAATTCTTCCAGAAGAAAGCTCACCTCTTCACCATAAATTTCCAGAGGATTTAATACCTGATTTTTAATTTCATAAATCGGCATTTCAAAAAATGAAAATGCTTTTAATCCAAAAGATGTTAAAACTAACCCAATTTGCTCAATGTCTCCTTTAAATTCAACTGTTGAAGAAATATCGCGTGGAGAAATAATCCGACTGGTTGAACAACTTTCACCTGAAGATTCTATAGATAACGTATTTTTGTTTTCAAAATAAGCACTGTTAAAAATTCCAACGATTGGAGAAGTAGTTGGGGGAAGGGTGTAGCTTATTGTTTCATTACTTTTATGCTTTAAAAAAAACATATATTTGATAAAAGGTTTTAATATTTGAGTTTGCGGGGAAAACACCCAAAATTTTTCATTAGCAATCATAACGTTCTTTAAAAAAGGAAGTTAATTTATATATCTTAATTGTATGTTTTAAAAGGTCCGTGAAATTAATAAAATAAACGGGATTGTGGAATGTTTCACAGAAATTTCGATAATAAATGTTATCAGATTAAATTTTCTTTTTTTGCTTAGCAAAATGAACATTGTAAATGCCGAATACTACAATTATACCACCTGCAATTTGCCATAAAGTGAGTTTTTCTGCCAAGCATGATAAATGCAATTAAATTTACTTCTCAAAAAGGGTTAATAAACGTAAGCAAGATGTGTGAAATAACGAAATTAAAGGCTTTGTTCAATTCAAGAAATTTACTCGTGAAAATGCAAATTATATTTTTAATGAATTTAAGGGAAAAGGTTCTCCCTGACCGGGATAAACAATGTCAATAAATAGGTTTTTCAGAGTTTTTACAATCCGCAGATTGTCTTTTTCGTCAGTAATTTGGGGCGTGTTATGAATAAAAACATCATCGCAAAATAACTCTCCGTTTTCTGTTAATATTCCGACTGAACTGTCGGAAAATCCAGGCATATAAATTACCCGTGCATTTAATCCGTATTCTGATAAGTTGTATCCTTCATCAATAATAAGGTCAGGAGAAAACTCATTTGTTTTGGAAAGATTGAAAATTATTTTTCTGAAGTAGTCTTTTATTCTTTGAAATAAAGTTTTGTTCTCAAAATTGATTGATTTATTTACTACATGTATGGCAGTTTTTGTATTAAATTTTTCGCACAAACTGGCATATTTATAGCAAACAGAAAGATTGCAGTGTGTAAAAATAATAAGCTTAAGATTTTTAAAACTTATGTCTAATTCTTCAAGTTCTTCTTCCAGATTTCGGTGTTTACTTTTCTCTCCCGTAACAACAAGTATAAAACCATTCGAGGTTTTAATCAGATAGCAATTGCCTTCTGATCCACCAAGTTTTATAGTTGTTATATGCTTTTTCATTTTTTTGGGATTAAACAGATCTTACATAATGATCTTTGTATATAAGATAATGAGATTGTTAAAAACCCTGTTGGGTAGTTCCTAATTTTTACTCATAGATTTTATTAATATGCTAAAAGGCTTATCTTTATAGGATATAATTATAAAAATTAAAATCATGAGAAAATTATTCTTTCCAGTATTATTGATTGCATTGGTTTCGTGTAATCAACTAAAACAAGAACAGATATCTGTTAATTATCCAGATACAAAAAAAGTTGATAGTGTTGATGTATATTTTGATCAACAGGTTCCTGATCCATATCAATGGCTTGAGGATGATTTGTCAGATGAAACCGGAGAATGGGTAAAAAAACAAAATGAAGCTACATTCGGATATTTAAATCAAATACCATTTAAAGAAAAAATTAAAAATCGTATAGAAGAACTGGCCGATTATGAAAAAGTTTCAGCACCAGTTAAACATGGTGATTATTATTTTTTCTATAAAAATGATGGCCTGCAGAATCAATATGTGTTATATAAAAAACAAAACTTGGAAGACACTGCAGCAACTGTCTTCCTTGATCCTAATACATTTTCTGAAGATGGAACTGTTACATTAAATGGAACAAACTTCACAAAAGATGGTTCCCTTTTAGCTTATCTAATAGCACAAGGAGGATCTGACTGGAGAAAAATTATAGTAAGAGATGTTAGTACAATGGAACTAATTGGGGATACATTGGTAGATGTTAAATTCAGCGGTGTAGCCTGGAAAGGAAACGAAGGATTTTATTATTCAAGTTATGATAAACCAAAAGAAGGAAGTGAATTGTCAGGGATGACTTCTCAGCACAAATTATTTTACCATAAACTCGGAACAAAACAATCAGATGACAAATTAATTTTTGGTGGAGAAAAGCAAAAGAGAAGATATATTGGCGCTGAACTAACAGAAGATGAAAAATATCTTATTATTACTGCAGCTGTTAGTACTACTGGAAATGAATTATATATACAGGATTTATCAAAACCTAATTCTAAAATAACACCTGTAGTTAAGGGTTTTGAAAGCGATCAATATGTAATTGATAATGAAGGAACAAGATTATTAATTTATACAAATCATGAAGCTCCGAATTTCAGACTTGTTGAGGTCGATTTCTCAAATCCAGGTATTGAGAACTGGAAAGATGTAATTCCTGAAACAAAAGATGTTTTAAGTGTTTCAATAGCAGGGAATAATCTTTTTGCTAAATATATGGTTGATGTACAATCTAAAGTTTTACAATATGATTATAACGGAAAATTAATAAGAGAAGTTGAACTGCCTTCTATAGGTACTTCAGGTTCTTTTAGTAGCAGGGAAGATGAATTAACTTTGTATTATCGTTTTACTTCTTTTACATATCCATCAACCATATTTGAATATGATATAGAATCTGGTAAGTCAAAATTATACTGGAAGCCTGAAATTGATTTTAATCCTGCAGATTATGAAACCGAACAGGTTTTTTATGAAAGTAAAGATGGTACAAAAGTTCCTATGTTTATAGTTTATAAAAAAGGATTAAAAATGAATGGAGAAAATCCAACTTACCTTTATGGTTATGGAGGGTTTAGCGCAAGTATGACTCCGTATTTTAGCTCAAGCAGATTAGTGTGGTTAGAAAATGGAGGAATTTACGCACAGCCAAATATTCGTGGTGGAGGAGAGTATGGTGAAGAATGGCATGTGGCAGGTACTAAAATGCAAAAGCAAAATGTTTTCGATGACTTTATTGCTGCAGGAGAGTATTTAATAGAAAACAATTATACATCAAGCGATTATTTAGCTATTGCGGGTGGATCGAACGGAGGATTATTAGTTGGTGCTGTTATGACACAAAGACCTGATTTAGCAAGAGTTGCATTCCCTGCTGTTGGAGTACTTGACATGCTTAAATATCATAAATTTACATCTGGTGCAGGATGGGCATCAGATTATGGAACAGCCAATGATTCAAAAGAAATGTTTGAATATCTTTTAGGATATTCTCCAATTCATAATGTTAAAGAAGGAGTAAGTTATCCTGCTACAATGATCACAACTGGAGATCATGACGACAGAGTAGTTCCTGCACATTCGTTTAAATTTGCTGCTGAACTACAGCTTAAAAATGTAGGAGATAATCCAATGCTAATACGTATTGAAACTGATGGTGGACATGGCGGCGGTACAACAACTGACCAGTGGATTGAGGCAGTGGCAGATGCATATTCTTTTGCATTTTATAATATGGGAATAAAGCCTATTTATTAATAAAAAACAAAATCAAAAAATATCCCCGGTTACTATAGGTAGTTCCGGGGATATTTGTATTAGAATCATTCAGGATTAATATTTTAAATTAAATCACAACAAGGAATTTATATACCAGAGATTAATAAATTTCGTTTTATAACAGTTTGGTGTAAACAATTTTTCATATCTTGGATTTTCGTTTTTGAACAAAGATTTTTAGTAATGAAGTATTATCGAACTGGAATTTTTTTCTTATTAAGTATTTTAATATTCTCGTGCACTAAAGATGAACCGGATGAAGAATCAACCTGGAATCCGGATTTTTCTATAGCCATTGGTTATACTTCACTAGGAATGAATGAGAACAGCGGATTTGATTCTGCATTGTTACTAATAAACGCTGTTTCAGGTTTGCCTTACTGGACTGAAGAGATAGATATTCCGTTAAGTTATACCATGCCATTTGATATGGGTCAGTTAAGCGACTTTTCAGAAGAAATAGTAAGCATTATGTTCAGATTAAATACGTATAACGGCTTTCCGAATCCCGCGGGTGGTCAAGTTTATTTTCTTGATATTAGTAATAATATTGTTGATTCATTATTTTCATCTGCCCCTTTAACAATGGAGTCAGGAACCGTAAACGGAAATGGAGAAACGATAAATTCAACTCATAATCAAACGGATATTGTTTTTGATCAGAATAAAATTGATGAGCTCATTACAATTCGTAATATTTTAATAAAAGGTGAAATTAGTAATGTATCACTTGATACAACATTAATAGATTCTTATCCAAATTACACGCTTGGAATACAGCTTGGCATCCAGGCTGAGCTGAGCATGAGTATTTCTGAAGAGTTTCCAAATCAAAATAACCAGTAAAATTTAATTATTATTGAAAAGAGCTTTAAAAATAACAAATAGAATGTCATTCCCGCGAAGGTGGGAATCTGTTGTTTTTATTGCAGTAATTATTTTACTAAGCTTTTACAGCGGTTATTCTCAGCAGAACAATACTTTTTATTTAATGCATGATGTACCTCAGTCAAATTTGTTAAATCCTGCGGTACAGATAAAATGTAAATGGTTTGTTGGTATTCCAGTACTTACATCAACGCAACTAAATTATAGCAATTCAACTTTTTCATATAACGAATTATTGTCAACCAGCGGAGGAACATCATCGCTGGACATGGAAAGCTTTTACAATAATATTAAAAAGACAAATCTAATAAGTACAGAGTTGCATCTTGATTTATTGTCAATAGGTTATCGCCGAGACGATTATTACATTAATTTTAATATAGCAGAAAAAATAAATTCTGGATTAACGTATCCCGGAAGTATTCTTGATCTGGCGTGGAAAGGCAATACACAGTTTTTAGGAGATACTGTTGAGTTTAATAATTTACGAACCAACACCGTATATTATCGTAAATATTCTTTGGGTGTTTCGAAAGTTTGGGATGCATATAATATCTTTGGCGTACGAGCAAAACTCTTATTTGGTAAGGCAAACATATATTCAGGAAAATCTGAAATGAGTTTATATACAGATCCTAATACTTTTAATCTGGAAGTTGATGGTGACATTAATATTAATTCTTCTTTTCCGATGACCATAAATCAAAATGCTGATGGAAATATCACAGGAATTACAACAGGCGATATCGATTATGTTAGCTTTTTAATGAATGGTAAAAACAAAGGATTTGCGTTGGATTTGGGTTGGATTCATAAATATAATGAAGACATAACATTTTCGGCAAGTATACTTGATTTAGGATTTATTCGATGGAAAACAGATGTAAATAACGTTCAGTTAACAGGCTCGTTCGATTATTCAGGCGTAGGTTTCGGAACAGGTTTTGATGATGCCGGTTATGTTTTAGATATTAGAGATTCGTTATTTAACAGTTATACTCAAACAGTAACACAGGACAAATACTACTCGTGGTTACCAACACAGATCTATCTGGGAGGAATGTATCAGTATATGCCAAAACTGGGAATTGGGGTTGTAAATCGAAATGTTATTTATCGTAATAAATTGCATTCTTCAATTACATTGTCTGCTAATACCACTCTTTGGAACAAGCTTTCAGGAAGTCTTAGCTGGTCGTACCTGAACAATACATATAAAAATGTGGGATTGGCTTTAGCATGGCATGGTCGCGGATTACAGTTTCATATGGTAAGCGATAATCTTTTAGGAATAATAAAACCTATGGATGCCAGAACTTTGAATTTGAGATTTGGTTTTGGTTTGATGTTAGGTTGCCCTAAGAATAAAGAAGAAGAGATGAAAATGAGTAATCCGTATAATTCAATGAATAAAGGAAATTGTTACTGGTCGAAAAGAATGGATAAGAGCTATAAAAAGAAGAAAAGAAAAAAATAGGAAAGTGTAAAAGGAGTTGTTGAAAAAGTTAATTTATTTTTTAGAGAATAGAATATTTAAATTTGATTCTGTACAGGAGTATAAATAAAAAGGGCAGTCAAATATTATTTCAACAGCCCCTTCTTTATTGGGTTTATTTAAATTCCAGGATCCATTCAAACACAGGATCAACTCCACTATAGTATTCTTTAAATTTGGTTTGAATCACATAATCCGGATAAAATGAGTCAGTATCTTCATCAGCATTTGCAAAATGCTTGGTAGAGTAGTACACTCTTAGGCCATGATTAGGTAATCTAAATTTTCTTACTTCACCATAATGATTAGGTCGACCACCAGTAGGTTCTCCTACAAAAATAGCTTCTGTGTAATTTTGAAAATCTAATGAATTTAATATTGCAGATGAAAAGGTTTTGCTTCCAACAACAATAAATAATTTTCCTTTTTGATTGATTGATTCAACTTTTGCAAGTTTCTTTACAAATTCTGTACCTTGATCAGAGTTGCCTCCTGAATTATACCTCATATCAAACACAAATTTTTCAACTTGTTCTGATTCTAAAATTTCTAATATATCTGATGAAAATTTCTTAAACGAAGGGTAGTTTTTTGCTTGTTTTTTCTTACCGTAAAGCTTCATAACTTCCTTACTCAAGCACTTATTATATTGTGCATACAATACCTTTGTAGATTCATTATAATCATACCAAAACAATTTATTTTTATTTTTATCACAAAGAGCTTTTTCAGTGGTTCCAAAGCCTATCCAATTAATTTTCTCATCTTTTGGACTTATCATGTTTTTAATATAAAGTTTCTCGATTTCTTCCTTATTATTTATATACGATATTTGCATTGAATCAGAATCTACAATCCCATAGTATTCAAGTATAGCTTTATACGAAAAGTATGAAAGAAAATGATTTTTTGATACTGCATCATTTGTTTTCGTACTTATATTTAAAACAGTTGAAATTACATCTTCTATTGGATGATTATTAAATGCTATTACTTTACACATTAATAGGTTACGATATTCGGGAGTCGTGTTTAAAATATAAATACCATCTTCAAAATAGTTTAAGTAAATAGGGAACTTTCCATATTCAGGTAGCCTGGGGTCATAAATTGATGTATGATCATCTCCCATTAAAGCCATTACTTCTTGTAAAGCAATATAAATTTCAATGTCTTTTAGATTATCAATTTCATGTATTATAGAATTGATTTTTTGGTTAAATTCTTTTTGATCTGTTTTAAAAAATAAATTTTTGTGCAATCTCGGAAGTTCTGTTTTTAAATAATTAATATCTTTTGTCCAAATTTCTTTTCTCGTTTGAGAATAGCTGAAAGAACTGTATGAGATAAGTAGTATCAACAAATAATATAGTTTTTTGAAATTCATTTTTGAAGTGTTTTAGAAATAAAATACGAATTTAATGATTTGAGTGTATAATACAAAAAACCCAGCTATTAAGCTGGGTTTTGTTGTCCGACCAGGGCTCGAACCTGGACTCTTCTGAACCAAAATCAGATGTGTTGCCAATTACACCATCGGACAATTGATTGAGTGTGCAAATTTAAAAAAAAATTGTTGTCTGCAAATATTTTTGAAAGTTTTTTTAAAAAAAAGACCTAATAAAATAAAGATTGGATTACTAAAGCTTATTTTAATAACCCAATCTCGCAAAAATTCGTTAATAATTATTCATCATCATAAGTCACCTTATAATACTTTTCCAGTCCTTCATCGGTCATTATCCAATATTTTCCAACCATTTCATCATGACGATAATATTTTTCTTTTTGAATATAATCCAGCTGTTCTTCAATACTTTCATCTAAATATAAAATATATCCTTCAGGAACTTTTATTGTGATATCTACTTCAGGGAATCTCCAATTATTTTTATCAAAAAGAGAGTATACTGCATCGAATAAAACTACCGAGTCTTTTTGCATTACACGATATTCAATATTTTCAGCATTTTCCAGTGCCTCACGACGATCAGAACCACGTCCTTCTTTTTCTATTTCAATAACAACCTGGTCAGAATATCCTTGGATTATATCTATTTCAGGGAATGCATATAAATGTTTTTCATCATCTTCGTCGTACATTACTTGAAATTCTTCATCGAAAAAATAAAACTTAGAAGTCGATATTTCTCTGTCTTCACGAGCTTTTAAATATATAGTTTTACTTTCGTTTTGCTCGACAATAAGTCTTTCATCATCATCAACTGAATATGAGAAATCTCTAACTTGTGATCCGACCAATACAATTAATACTATGAGACTTAATAACCACGCAACAAAACCAATACCGGCAACAGGGCGATCGTTAGGTCTTATTCCGAATAATAGTTTAAATCCGCCATATATTATTGCAAATAATGGAATAAAAACAACCAGGATTGCGCAAATAGCTATTATCCAAATAGTATTAGGATCTACGAACGAGTGTAACATATCAGAAAATATTACATGATCGTCTATAATAAGATTATTCCAGGGCATAAATGGTTCTCCAATGATTAACGTTCCAGTTAAACCAATTAGAAAACCAACTCCAGCAACGATTAAAGCAAGACCAATTACAGCACCAATAAATTTGAATATAAATCTAAAGAAAGCACCGATTGCATAAGTTAGATTTTCAAAAAATCCTTGAGTACGCTCGTAATCCTTTGAATTCTTAAAATTCTTAAGGTTGTCCTTTACGGTATCGTACTCTTTACGCACATTCTTTTCAATATCGGAGATATTTAATTTTTCTCCTCGCATATCCAATTTTTGAGCTGTTGTATTGGCGGCTGGAAGTAATGCCCATAGAACAATATATATTATACCAATAACTCCGTAAGCAAACATTAACACAAAAAACAGAATACGTATAATTATGGGATCAATATTCAGGTAATTAGCAATGCCTGAACAAACACCACCTAATATTCTATTTTCTGGATCACGATATAATCTTTTAGAAGATTTATCATAATACTGATAATGAGTGTCTTTTGGCTCTTCTTCTCCTTCAAAATCCTCAGGTCGACCCATTATTTCGATAACCTCATTAACGTCTTCGCTTGTAATAACTTGTTTTTGATCTGAGAGTTTACTTTGCAGAATTTCTGCAATTCGATGTTCTATGTCAGAAATAATTTCTTTCCCTTCTTCTGTTGATGCAAATCGCTGATTAATAGCAGTTAGATAGTTTTGTAATATCTGATACGCATCTTCATCTAAGTGAAAAATAACACTGCTTATATTTATTTTTACTGTCTTTTTCATCTCTTTATATTTTATTATTAAAATCGATTATTTGAGATAAGTTCTTAAAAATGCTCTTAAGTTTCTCAATAATTATTCGCTAAGGCTCATGAGAACGCTTTGCTTAGTTATTTCAGTCATTGACTGTTTAATTTTTTACTAATCGAGTTAACTGCATCGACAAGTTCGGTCCACGATGATTCAAGTTCAATTAAATACTTTTTACCATCTTCGGTTAAAGTATAATATTTACGAGGAGGTCCTTGTGTTGATTCTTCCCAGCGATAGCTTAATAAACCAGCATTTTTTTGTCTGGTTAGTAGTGGATAAAGAGTTCCTTCAACAACTATCATTTTAGCTTCTTTTAAAGCTTTAATGATGTCGGAAGCGTAATAATCCTGCTTTGAAAGGATGGATAGTATGCAGAATTCCAATACGCCTTTTTTCATCTGAGCTTTTGTATTTTCGGGATTCATATTTTTTATTTTAGTATGAAATAATGTTTTAATAAGTGCAGTTTAGAATTTCATGTTTCTTTTAACATTTTCAAATTCGTCACGTACAGCTCTTTTAATATTTTCAATAGTGATAGGTTCACCGCGCATTTCAAGTTTTTGAGCTGTTGTAGATGCTTCCGGTATAGCAATCCAGAGAATAATATAGATGATTAATCCAGAGCCCATTCCAAATGCAATCAAAATAAAGATTATTCTGAATACGATTGGATCTATATTGAAGTAAGCTCCTAAACCACCACAAACACCTCCCAAAATTCTGTTATCAGGATCGCGAAACAATCGTTTTGATGTTTTCTGGGATCTGTATCTTCGTTTAGGCTCTTCTTTTTGAGATTCTTCATCAAGAAAGTCTTCGGGTTCACCCATTATTTCAAATATTTTAGAAACATCATCTTTCATTATTACATCTCTCTTTTGTCCAAGAATTTCAGTAAATAATTCAGATAAACGTGCTTCAATATCTGACATAACCTCTTTGCGTTCTTCTTCACCTGAGAATTGCTTTTCTACAGCAATAAGGTAATTATGCAGCATTTCATAAGCGTCATCATCAATATGAAATACTATTCCTCCTAAATTTATTGTTATTGTTGTTTTCATTATTTATTAATTTATAGTACTATACTATACATACAAAATTACAATACAAAGATATATAAAAAATACAATACCATGCAACACATAGTAGTAAATATTTCACACAACACAACTTAAGTAGCTGAAAATCAATTATAAATTTTTTTATTATTTTTGAGCTTAGTTAAGTAATTTCTTGAAATTGCGAATAATTAATAGATAAATAGATGAAAATAGAAGGTTCTTTACACAAAATGCATGTAGAATTAAATGATCCGGTTGATTATTTTTTACAATTAAGCGATCAGAAAATACACATGAATGATCTGATTAATAAAGAGATATCGATTTCTTATTTAAATGAGATTCATTGTATACGTTGTGGACGAAAGACAAATAAATCGTTTCATCAAGGATATTGTTTTCCTTGCTTTAGGACAGCTCCCGAAACTGACGACTGTATTTTAAGACCGGAAATGTGTAAAGCTCAAGAAGGAATTTCGCGCGATATGGAATGGTCAAAAAATCATTGTCTGCAGGATCATATTGTGTATTTAGCAATTTCAAGTGGCTTAAAAGTAGGTGTAACCAGATTGGCTCAGGTTCCGGTTCGATGGATTGATCAAGGAGCATCTTTTGCAATTAAAATTGCTCAGGTTTCGAATAGAAATACTGCAGGATTATTAGAAGTAAATCTGAAAAAACATTTTGCCGATAAAACAAACTGGCGTAATATGCTAACAAATAAAGTTGAGAGAGAAATCAATTTAATAGAGCAAAAAGCAAAAGCAAAAGACTTAGTAAAAAAAGAGTTTGTAAAGTATTTTATTGATGATAATAAGATTCAGGAAATAAACTTTCCTGTGATTGAATATTCTGAAAAAGTGAATTCATTTTCGTTTGATAAGGAAAAACAAATCAGCGGAAAACTAATGGGAATAAAAGGTCAATACTTAATTTTTGATGAAGGTAGAGTTTTAAATATTCGAAAACACAATGGTTATAAAGTAGAACTTGAATATTAGGAATAAATATGATACAAAAGCACATTTTTCATTTTTGAGAAACTTTAGGCACTTATAATTTTAGTTCATTCCTGCCTGCCAGCAGGCAGGTTAAGTACTTCATTTTAATCATCATTCTTTTCAAATTCTCTTTTTATTTCTTCTTGAATATTTTCAAGCTGCTTTTTCTTGTTTACTTCACGCAGCTTTTGTGCTGTTTTGGTAAAATACTGATGGTTTTTGATGAATTTAAGTTGCATTTTATTCCATTCCTGAATTGAATCAATTTTCTTTCTTTCGTGATACTCTTTATAAAGATTAATTGAAACCGGAACAAAATCTGCTCGACCAAGGTAATCCAAGTCAGCATCACACATAATTTCTTCGAGTAGATTTTTGGGTTGAGGAGGCATTTGAGTTATCAGTATCAACTCGCAAATTCTTTCAATTTGCTTAGGAGAATAATGATATTCAAGGAGTATTTTTTTAGCAAGCTTTGTACTTTCTTCCTCATGTGTATCATAATTTACCAAATGACCCATATCATGGAATAAGGCTGCTGTTTTAAGGATTAACATTTCTTCATCTTTAATTCCTTCAGAACGACCTATGAGCTCAACCTGAGTTACAACATCAATGGTATGTTTTACATTGTGATAATATAAATTGTCTGGCAATCCATCTTCAAGTTTGCTAAGCACAAATTCTTCTACATCATTTATCCTTAATATTTGAAGTTGAGTGAAAAATTCTTCATTCGGGATTTGACCTTTTATATCTGATGCCAAATGAGGCATAAATCCTTCAACAAAATACATGTCAATTTCTCCTTTGTATTTTACAGGCATTTTCCCTCTGTACTGACAAATAAAGAAATCCTTAATTAACATATATGTATTTTCAGTAATATTTATTTTACCGGGCTCGCCAGATGCTTCCATTCTACTTGCAGTATTAACTGTTCCTCCCCAAATATCATAAGATATTTTGCTGCGACCTAAAACTCCTGCTACAACAGGACCAGTGTCTATTCCAATTCTTAAATCCCAGATATGTTTTGAGTCATCTTTTATCTGTGATTTTAATTTTTTCATGAAGTTTTGCATTTCAAGAGCGGCAACAACAACTTCAACAGGATTGGTCCTGTTTTTTGCAGGTATTCCTCCGGCACACATATATGCATCACCAATCGTCTTTATTTTTTCAATATTGTATTTTTCAGCAACTGTGTCAAATTGTAAAAAGAACCTGTCAAGCTCATCTATCAGAAGCTCCGAATCCATTTGTTCTGATATCTTTGTAAATCCCTGTATGTCAGAAAATAAGACACTTACCATATTGTAGTGATAAGGACCAGCTTTTCTACCTGATTTTAACTCCTTAGCAGTAGTTTTTGGGAGTACCCTCTCCAATAGATTATCGGCTTTTTCTTTTTGGATTACAACTTCCTCGGTTCGTTCATGAATTATATTTTCCAAACGGAATTTCTCACGAGCAAAATAATAAGCTCTCCATTTACTTATCAATATAAATAATAAAATTGTAGTAATTATATAGATAAAAAAAGCAGAGATTGTGCGATAAAAAGGAGGTCTTATACTAAACTCATAAGTTGATATATCAGATACAGAATCAAAAATGTTTTTAGCCCTTACTTTAAAAGTATATTTACCTTCATAAAGGTTTGTATATTCTTTAATATTTAATCTTGTCCAGGCTAACCATTCTTCATCAAATCCTTCCAACATGTACTGATATACTATTTGATTTTCACTTTCATAGTCAGTAGCGCAGAACTCGAAAGCAACGGTATTAAAATTATAAGGAAAATTTCTTGAGATTTTTTCTTTTTCTATTGAACTTCCAAAAGGTTGCTGATACACAACGGAGTCGATTCCAATAGTTATTTTGTGTAGCTTAACATTATAATTGCTAACAACGGGTAGTTCATTTTTCATATTTAAACGAATCAAACCTTCAAATCCTCCAAACCATACAATATCATTAGGCTCAGGATGTATAGAGCTTATAAAAAAATCTTTAATTCTGTTTAAAGGTAATGGTCTAAGTATTTTTAAGGAATCTGCCTTAGTATTCCTGAATAATGTTTTGTTTGAGTTGTTATTTTTACCTATAATATTTAACCACAAATTCTGATCTTTATCTTCAATAATTGGATAAACCCAGTTAGATTCTGATATAAAATCAATTCCTAACAATGTATCTTTGTAAAAAAGTTCCTTTTCTTTATTAAACCTGCAAATACCTTCTGAGGATGAAAATAGCATTCCCGAACTGAGGTTGTAAAGATTTATCCATTCAGGATTTTTAGACAAAATATTGTCTTTATTATATAAAGAGAATTTTAAGTTTTTTGAATAGTTTTCAAAAGGATCAATTTTATATACACCACTTCTATTTGCCGACAACCATAAAGTTCCATCATCCTCTTCAGCAATACTTGTTATCTTATGATTTATTCCGTTAATTTTCTTCTCAATAATAAGTATCCCTCCTGTAAATCTAATAGCTGAAAAACCATCATTATGACCAAGATATAAATACTCAGGATTTTTTGTTGATCTTAATACACTTGTTATTTGCCCTGCATCTCTATTGTAAAACATAAAAGCCTTTTCGCCTATAATTTCATATATCCCTTTAGAAGAAGTTACAAAAAGCTGATTATTAAAATGATGAAAATCATAACATCCAGATTTAATATCGGACAAATGTTTAAATACCTGACAACCCGGACATTCTCGGTTGTTTTCTGATAACTCCTCTAAATAATAAACACCGGCAGTAGTTGCGACATAAAGCGTATTTTTAAATCTGGTAACAGATGTTACATTGCCTTTTAATCCATGGTTTTTATTAAAATAACTATATGGTGATGGAATTTCAATTCGACTAATTCCCTGATTATGTAATGCCCATAAATTATTTTTATTGTCAGCAAACAGTTCGTTAACATCAGAATTAAACAAGCCGGCAGATTCATTAATTGTAGAAACAACTTTCCCTTTTTTATTTATAACTATTATTCCAGAGAGCTTTGTTCCAATTGCATAATTTCCATTATTTAGCAAACAAGTTGTAGAATATATATTATCTGAAATAAACAGATCGGCTTCAGTCTTAAAATGTTCAATGGAGTAGTTACTATATAAATAAAACCCTTCTTCCTTTTCCGTTTTAATTAAGATCTGTTCATTAAACGGAATCACATCAACAATATCTTTATCGATAAAAAATTCACTTCCAGGAATTAAGATGAATTGATTGTTAACTAATTTAAATATTCCTTTTTCTTTTTTCTCAAGATAAACCTGATCATTTACTTTGAATAATTCAATACTTTCTTGACTATTTTCTACAATAGAGATGTTTTCTCCATCCCATTTAAACAGGACCTTGTCTGAACAATAGTATACTTCTTGTGTAATACAAGCTACTTTATTAATTTGTCCAAAGATTTTTATTTCAGGACTTAAAGAATCAACTAAAGAATAAAAATAAGATTCTCCCGATGCCTTATTACCAATAAAACCAAAATCATTTTCTCCTCCAACATAAATCTCCCCCTTCATATTTATATCCATAAAAGGAGTTCCTGGAATTTTTAATATTTCAAAGAAATTCCCATCGAATTGTATGATACCATTGGTGTTTCCAATATAAACAACACCCTTGTGACCTTGTAATATTGAAAAATTATTATTGTTAAAACCATAATTCTTAATAATAATACGTTGTATATATGGATTGCCAATATTCTCAGAAAAACCAACATTTGAACAAAGGAATAAACAAATAGAAAAAATGATGGAAAAAAAAAGTGTATTTTTATGAAAAATTATTTTAAAATACATAACTTGGTTTTTTGGAACTTAGTAAGCCAAAAGATTTAAGTTGTAATATAAGAATTTATTTTTGTTTAAGAACGTTGATTTTAAATAAATCCGGGGTTTTATGAAAAACGAGAATCACATTATTTTAATTCCATGGGATTTTACACCTGTTGCTGAATGTGCTTTATTGCATGCATACAAATTTGCCGAGAAAGCAGAAAGTAAAAAAATTGTACTCCTTCATATCATTAAAAATGATAAAGAAAGAGAAGAAGCACAAAAAAAACTGAACGAAGTAGCAGATAATAACAGAGGCAAGAATGGAATAGACATTGAAGCAATAGTAAGAAAAGGAACAATTTTCACAACAATTGGAGAAGTTGCTTCAGAAGTAGAATCTGAGTTAGTTATTATGGGAACTCATGGTCTTAGAGGGATGCAAAAACTTACCGGTAGCTGGGCTCTTAAAGTAATAGTTAGCTCAAAAGTGCCTTTTGTTGTAGTTCAGGAGAATCCTAATGAGACCGATTTAAGAGACATTGTTTTACCAATTGATTTTAAAAAGGAAAGCAAAGAAATGCTTAATTGGGTGAACTATTTGCACAAAAATTTTAACCCGAAATTTCATATTGTAAAACCAAACACAACAGATGTGGGTTTTATTAAAAGAATAAAAGCAAACATAGTTTTTGCACGAAAAATAATGGATGCAAAAGGAATTGATTATGAGATCCATACCGCTGAAGGTAAAAAGAATTTTGGTGTGGAAATAATGGAGTTTGGAAAAAGCATTACTGCTGACTTGATTTTAATTCTTACAACAAAAAATATTGGATTGGCTGATTACGTTGTTGGTGCTCAGGAGCAATATATTATTGCAAACAGTTCAAAGACACCGATAATGGTTGTTAATCCAAGAGCCGATTTAACTGTGTGGGAAGGTTTTAATTAAAATAATAGTTAAAAATGTAAAATATAATTATGTGGATGACCAGAAATGTCATCCACTTTTTTTAAAATGATATGGAATTAATATTTGCTACAAATAATTTACATAAACTGAAGGAAGTTCAGTCTTTACTAGATAATAAAATTAAACTACGAAGTTTAAAAGAAATAGGATGTGCTGAGGAAATTCCTGAAGATTATGAAACATTAAAAGAAAATGCAGCACAAAAAGCGCATTACATTTTTGATAAATACAATATAAATTGTTTTGCAGATGATACAGGTCTTGAAATAGATGCTTTAAATGGAGAGCCTGGAGTATACTCAGCAAGATACGCAGGAGAACCATGCTCTTTTGAAGACAATATGAACAAAGTACTTGAAAAGCTTCAGGGAATAGAAAACAGAAAAGCGTGTTTTAAAACTGTCATTGCTCTTATTTTAGAAGGCAAAGAGTATTATTTTGAAGGGCAAGTTAATGGCGAAATTCTTACAGAGAAAACAGGAATAGATGGCTTTGGCTATGATCCTATTTTTAAACCCGAAGGCTATGATTTGTCTTTTGCGCAAATGTCCTTGGATGAGAAAAATAAAATCAGCCATCGCGCAAGAGCTACAAAAAAATTAGTGGAGTTTCTAAAAAATCGTTAAAATTGACAATATCCTGTAGAAAAATGGGTTTTTGATAATAAATCGATCAATGAAAAAAAAACTATTTATCCAACTGTTTTTCATACTTATTACCTGCATTTCATATGCACAAATAGGTGTTGGAGAATGGCGTGATCATTTACCATTCACATATTCAAGGCATATTGCAGAATCCCCAACAAAAATTTATGTTGCCTGTGAAAGCGGAATTTTTTCATACAGCAAAACAAACCAAAATGTTGAAAAGTATACAAAAGTTAATTTGCTATCAGATATTGGTGTTTCTGCAATTGCATATTCCGAAGAAAATTATTTGTTAGTTGCTGGATATTCAAATGGGAATGTCGATTTAATTTTCGATAACGAAGTTTATAATATTTCTGATATCAAAAGAGAAATGATAAGTGGAAGTAAATCAATTAATCATATCTTATTTATTGATGAATATGTTTATTTATCCTGCGGATTTGGAATTGTAGTTGTAAATACCGAAAAAAGAGAAATTAAAGAAACCTATTTTATTGGAACACTTGGAACGCAGGTTCAAGTAAATCAGTTATTTCTAAGCAATAGCTTTCTATATGCAGCAACAAATCAGGGAGTTTTTATTGCTGACTATAACAATCCTAACTTAGTTGATTATGCTAATTGGCAGATAATTACTGACATACCATCGTATACATCTAAATTTAATTCTATTTATGTTAACAATAATGGCAATATTCTTGTAAATCAGGTTAATGAATCTTCAAACGACATTATTTATTATAAAGACCTCTCTTGGAATATATTTAACAATAGCTATGGTACAGTAAATAAGATACATGTTGCAAATTTTCGTGTGCATATTATTGCCGATACAGATGTTTTGGTTTATGATCTCTACATGTCGCCGATAACTTCAGTCTCCAATTCAGAAATTACAAACTTTCATCCATATGATGCAATTACAACAGAAAGCAATGTATATTATATAGCCGATAATGGAAGAGGATTAGTAAGATATCACAACGGAACCGAGGAAAATATTGTTCCTAATGCACCCTATTTATCCAACGCCTTTACTATGGATATAAAGAATGAACGTGTTTTGGTTGCTGCAGGTGGTTTAAGCCCTTCTTATGGAAATATTTTTTTAAATGGTATTGTGTTTTCGTTTCAAAACGAAAGATGGTCTTCAATTATTAATTATGATGCAATAGATTACATCTCTGTAGAAATTGATCCGTACAATTCAGATCATTATTTTGCCGGAAGTTGGGGGAACGGACTAATTGAATACAGAAATAATGAAGTTGTGGCAATATATAATGAAAAAAATGGTAACAGCACTTTACAATCAATGGTTTTCGGCGACGATTTTTGTCGTATTTATGGATTAGCATATGATAGTGAAAATAATCTCTGGATTACTAACTCCGAAGTTACCAGTCCTGTATCTGTTTTAACGAGTGATGGAGATTGGTTTAGTTTTAATTACGACGAAGAAATCAGTAATTTAAGAACTGGAGACATTATTGTTACAGAAAGTGATCAAAAGTGGCTTGTTTTACCAAATGGCGAAGGCTTGTTTGTTTTTGATAACAATAGTACAATAAGCGATGAAGAGGATGATCAGTATAAAAAGCTGAGTATACTTGATGAAAATGGGAAAGTCATTTCTAACAGCATATTTTCAATAGCTGAAGATTTAAATGGTGAAATCTGGGTTGGAACAGATCAGGGAATTGTAATATATTCTAATCCTGAAAATGTATTCGAAGATGGATTTTATGCACGTAGAATTGTCTTAACCGTAGGAGAAGTTACTCAATATTTGTTAAATACGGAATTAGTAACATCAATTGCTGTTGACGGAGCAAACCGAAAATGGATAGGCACTCAAAGTTCAGGAGTTTATTTAGTTTCAAAAGACGGAACAGACGAGATTAATCATTTTACTTCTGAAAACAGCCCTTTGTTGTCTGACAGGATTAACAATATTGCAATAAACCATGAAAGTGGTGAAGTATTCTTTGCAACAGACAAAGGTTTAATTTCGTATAGAGGAACTGCTACAATGGGTAGTGATGATTTCAAAGATGTGTATGTTTATCCAAATCCCGTACGTGAAAATTACGAGGGTGATGTTACAATTCGCGGATTGGCATCTGATGTAAATGTAAAAATTACAGATATTAGTGGCAACATTGTTTATGAAACTGACGCAGAGGGAGGGCAGGCAACATGGAATGGACGAAATTTCTCAGGAAGTAGAGTAAGTACTGGTGTTTATCTTGTTTTTTGCACAAACGATGACGGATCAAAAACTTATATTACAAAACTTCTTTTTATAAAATAATAAAAGCCGCAAATGAAGCGGCTTTTTATTTATTTTCAAGTCAAAGTTTAATCAGTTACTTTTCTAATACAACGTACTGTTCGTCTTGCATTTGCACCAGTATCGTACGTTTTTCCATCTTCGAAATTTTTCTCAAACATAGCATTCGTTGATCCTTGTCTTTTTGGTGTAGAGGACCAGTACCAAGTTCCAATCATATTAAGAGCAATTCTATTATTATACATAAAATCAAGAATGTCTATTGTAGCTAATTCCCAGTCGTTATATCCATATGCAGAAGAACTTTCACAAGCATTACGAGCTTCTTCCCATTTATATTCACCTGCAATATCTTCAGGCATTACTTGGTAATCGGTTCCATATAAGCTAAATTCCCAAACTCCATCCGCATCAACTAAATTAACTACTCCATTGCTATGAACACATCTAACAAAAGATTTTGCTCTAGCTGCTGCCGGAACTAATTTCTCAGCATCGAATGCCTGTCGAAAATATTCATCACCCTTATACGGCGTGGCGGACCAGTACCAATATGTTTGCATATTTCGTAATGCCGATTTCTGAACATACATTCTTGATATCTCAAGCTTGGTAGGTAATCTCCATTCGGTTAGTCCGTAAGCATTGCTTTCCAAACAAGCTTGATTAGCTTCTGTCCATGTTGTTTTTGTTGGGGTACCATCAATTGGCATAACTAATAAGCTCAATCCCATCATATTTAATTCAATTAAATCCTTAGAATCTGAATCATCAATAACATATTTTGGTTGGCTTAAACTAGAAGATGATCGATTCCTAACAGACGCTCCTTGTTGTTGCAGCATTGCCCTTGAAACAGTTGAAACAACAGTAAACAAATCATCTAATCCATATTGTGTAATTCCTGTATTTTGTCTTTCAATTTTAGCAGTCATAACATCAACCATCTTACAGGAAATGTAGTAATTTCCTCCAACTGAAGAAATTGATGCATAACACACATAATTAGCTCCCATTTTCTTACCAAGTTCTCCAATCTGACCATCATCAACATGACCTGTCATTTGGAATTTGTTTTCAGCAATTACTTTATTGATCAATTCACGCTCTAAAACCGTAAATCCTAAAGTATTAACAACAGCATTACTAAGCTCTTCACGGATAATAATTTTCAGGTTTTGTGATACATCACCTACAGGATCAAATACCGCTACTTTTTTATCTTCTTGACCGTTTACAGTGCCAATTAAAGCAAAAATAAGAACAATGATTAATAGGTTTATTTTATTCATGATATTATTATTTAATTATTTATCCAGGTTAATATTTTTTCTGATATAGGCTTACTTACTTCATTATAAGCATTTCCCGCCGCAGCATTGTACGATTTGCTATGTGCTCCTTTTTGAGAAAACTCATTTTGATATACATGCTTATCTGACGGAGCTTTAAAAAGTTCCACCTTTGCATCAACATAGCTAAAGTATACTTTATTTGAGAAGTTATACTCTCTTGAGGTTGCATTTATTTTAACTTTCCAATCAGCAGCATCTTCATCTTTAGTGAAACTACAACCATTTTCAGCTAAAATTGCTTTTAAATGGTTTTCTATTGCAATGGTCTTATCACCAAATACATCTTCGTTTGTAATAATGTAAACATAAATCCCTTGCTCTAATCGTGCATTTGCTTGAACAATTTCATTATAAAGCTTCATTGTTTTTTGCATTTTCAAATCATCTTCAGTAGCGTTCTTATCAACAGCACTTAAAATTCCTTGAGCTTTGGTAACTTCGGTAAAAATAGGTAGTGTTTTATTAAACTCTGCTTTAGCTTTATTTTTCTCTCTTTTTTCTTCTAACTCAGTAGCTGTACTAATAAACCCTTCTATTTGTTGCACAAACATATTTAAGTTTGCTTTATAATATCCAATAATTTCGTATTTATTTGCATAAGCAAATCCATATACAATATTATCTTTTGTATAAGTCTCTACGCGAATTCCATTTATTTCGAGATCTGTTGTAATTTGAGTTTCGTATTGAAATTTTTCTGTAAAAGTTTCAGAACCATCTTCTGTTACACTTTGAATATAGTTATCGCTGACGCTTTTTACTGAAGCTAAAATACTTTCTGATAAATTTGTACGTGCTAAATCTTTTAAACGTTCAGTCGCTTCTGCTAATGTCTCATTACTATTTTTTTCATCTTGAGCAAAACCTGTAATAAATACATTTGATGGGTATTGTTCTGTTCTCCATGTTTGCATTAACCAGGCAGGTTCTTTTTGTGCTTTTACTATATTAAAAGAAGTTAAACACAGGATTAATATAATAATTCGTTTAAGATTTTTACTGAGGATTTCTATTTTCATACAACAGTTATTTAATATTCGAAATATACTAAAAATAGATTAGTTTCCATAAAAGAACAAATAATATACCAATTTTGAAAAGCCATGTCAAAATTATTTGATTAAATTTGATTATTGATTGATTATCAGACAATAAATAAAGATTTATGTTTATGTTAAAACAAAATCATTTAAAATAATTTCTGATTAAAGAAGAATAGATATTTTTGTAAAAAACAATCTAATAAATGCTTTATAAAACGAGGGGAATAGTTCTGCATTATATTAAATATTCTGAAACAAGCGTAATTGTTACTATATACACTGAACGTTTCGGTAGGCAATCCTATATTATTAATGGAGTAAGAAGTAAAAAGGCAAAAATAAAGGCAAATATTCTTCAACCCTTGTTTTTACTTGACATGGAGGTTTATCATAAACCAAAAAGAGATTTACAGCGGGTAAAAGAAGCTCAAAATGCGGTTGTATTTTCTTCTTTACCATATGATATAAGAAAAAGTGCTTTGGCTATTTTTATTGCAGAAATAATTTATAGAGCTATTCAGGAGCAAGAGCCTAATGCAGAATTGTTTGAGTACATGTATAATTCGGTTCAAATGCTTGATTTGAAAGAATCTGGATTATCGATTTTTCATATTTATTTTTTAATTCATTTATCAAAATACCTCGGGTTTTTTCCGAACAATAATTACTCTGAAGAAAAATGTTATTTCGATTTAAAAGCAGGAGCTTTTATGCAAATTAAGCCTTTTCACACTCTATTTCTTGACAAAGAACAAAGCCTTATTTTTAGTCAATTAATGGATTTTTCAGCAGATCAACATGCGAGCATAAAAATAAGTTATAAAGAAATGACAGAACTGCTTGAGAAAATAATTGAATATTATCGCTTGCATAATACAGGAATTTCTGAGATAAAGTCAATGAGTGTGTTAAAGGAAGTTTTTCATTAAATTTTACGAGTAAAAATTGAAAAGAGGAGCAATCCTATGAAAAACCTAAAAAGCCTGTTTAATGGCACTTTTTTAGTTAAGATATTTTCATACATTTGCGTTCCGAATTTTAGAAACAATATCTTATGATTAAAGAAAAGTTGTCGAGTATAGGGAAAGATATTTACACTGTAATCTCTGAGTTAGTTCAGGATACTGACATTATAAATTTGGCAAAAGTATCGCCGGAAATACCATGTTCAGATACGCTTACAGAACTTGCTGTAAAATATATAAAAGAAAAATCTGCTGAATATACTCATCCAGATGGGCTTTTGGAGCTTAGAAAAGCAATTTCTTCATCTATAAAGAAAAAGCACGGAGTAAGTTTTGATCCTCAGACCGAAATTACAATTTCAGCCGGAGCTACTCAGTCAATGTATACAGCAATTAGTAGTTTTGTTAATGAAGGTGATGAGGTTGTTTTATTTGAACCTGCATTTAATAGTTATGTTCCTGCCATAGTTAGTAATGGAGGAAGACCTGTATTTGTGCAAAGACAAGAGCCCGACTATCATATTGATTGGGAGGCAGTTCAAAAATTGATTAATACAAGAACAAAATTAATAATTGTAAATACTCCTCATAATCCAACTGGCGCCGTTTTTAGCGAAGAAGATATTGCTCAGCTAAAGAAAATAACCAATGGAACAAAAATAAACGTTATTAGTGACGAGGTTTTTGAGCATATTGTATTTGATCGACAAAAACATCAAAGTATTTTATCAAATGAGCAATTGGCCGAAAGAAGTATTGTTATTTCTTCTTTTGGAGTAACATTTAATGTTCCGGGCTGGAAGATTGGTTATTGTATTGGATCAGAAAAGTTAATGGCACAGATTCGTAAAAAACATCTTTTCCAGATAAATACCATAAATACTCCATTGCAATATGCTTTAGCTGATTATTTAAACAAGGGCGTTGATTTTAGTAATATAAAAAAGAAATTCCAGGCAAATAGAGATTTTGTAGTTGATTTACTCAAAGATTCAGGCTTTGAAATAATTCCATCAAAAGGAACTTTTTATCAACTTTTAAATTATCGTAATTTAAGTGATGAAAAAGATACAGAATTTGCACGTAGAATAATGGATGAATATGGTGTTGCACTATTCCCTTTATCAGTATTTTATCATGATTCTGTCGATAATAAAATTCTCGGATTTAGCTTTGCGAGAGAAGAAAAAGTATTGAAGGAAGCAGCACTTAGATTATGTAAAATAAAGAAGCAATAAGAAATGTTTTGATAAAACACCTATTATTCTTTTATAATAAAGCCAAATATTAATTATATTTGGTTTTGTTTTTTCATCAATATCTAAAAAACTGATGCAAATTATAAACTCCATAGTCACTTGGCTTAACTTTAAGCGGTTGTATCAGATCGACTTATTCAAGAAATTCCCGTATGATGCACAGCGTGAGGTTTTGTTTAATTTAATTGATAAAGCAAAGGAAACTCAGTTTGGAGAAAAATATGATTTTAAATCAATTGATAGTATTGAGAAATTTCAAGAAAGAGTTCCGGTTCAACCATATGAAGAGATTAAACCATATATTGATAGACTTTTAAAAGGAGAACAGAATTTATTATGGCCCACAGAAATAAAGTGGTTTGCAAAATCTTCGGGAACAACAGACGATAAAAGTAAATTTATTCCTGTTTCGCGAGAAACACTCGAAGATGCACATTTCCGTGGAGGAAAAGACATTCTTGCTCTGTATACAAACAACTATCCTGAAACAGAATTATTTAAAGGAAAAGGCTTAACACTGGGTGGAAGTCACGAAATCAATAAAATCAATAACGAATCTTTTTATGGTGATTTATCTGCAATTTTGATTGAAAACCTTCCGTTCTGGACAAATTTTATTCGAACTCCACGACAGGAAATAGCACTGATGAGTGAGTGGGAAGAAAAAATGGAGAAAATTGCTGATGCGACACTTAAAGAAAACGTTACAAGCTTAGCCGGAGTTCCATCCTGGATGCTGGTTTTAATCAGATATATCCTTGATAAGACAGGCAAAAATAATCTTCTTGAAATATGGCCCAATCTTGAGCTTTTTACTCATGGTGGAGTAAGTTTTGAACCATATCGAGAGCAGTTCCTAAAGCTAATTCCTACGACGAATATGAACTATTTGGAAACATATAATGCTTCCGAAGGATTTTTTGCGATACAAGACAGACCTGATGAAAATGACATGCTTTTAATGCTTGATTATGGAATTTTCTATGAATTTATTCGGGTTGATGATCTTGACAAACCAAATCGAAAAGTTTTGCATATTGATGATGTTGAACGAAATGTAAATTACGCAATTATAATTACTACAAATTCAGGATTATGGCGTTACCTTATTGGCGATACCGTTACATTTACTTCATTGTATCCTCATAAAATAAAAATCAGCGGACGAACCAAGCATTTTATGAATGCTTTTGGCGAAGAAATAATTATTGAAAATGCAGAAAATGCTTTGCAAAAGGCTTGTAATAATACAGGAGCACTAATAAAGGATTATACAGCAGCACCAGTATTTATGGAAGAAGGGATAAAAGGAACTCACCAATGGTTAATTGATTTTGAAAAGATGCCCGATGATATAGAAAAATTCACGCACATTCTGGATATCTCGTTACAAAAAATCAATTCCGATTATGAGGCAAAACGATATAAAGACATTACACTTGACAGGCCATTGGTTACCATAGCAAATAAAAATTTATTCTATAAGTGGTTAAAATCAAAAGGTAAAATCGGAGGACAAAATAAAGTTCCCAGACTGGTAAATGGCAGACAATATATTGATGAGCTTTTAAAACTTAATGATCAAATTTCAAATTAAATGATACTATCTTTTTGTATATCTTTATTGTTAGGTATTTTTTCGTTTACTATTTCAGACGGAATTATTCCTGAAAAAGAATACAATTACAAAGCAGACTTTTTTTCCACGGATGGTTTTGGGAATCTCTATATAGTTCAAAACTCAGAATTAATAAAGATTAATACTAACGACAATAAAAAGTTAGTTTATAGCAATTTTTCTTCAGGTAAAATAAGCAGTATTGATCCTACAGATCCATTTAGAATACTTGTATACTACAAAGATTTTAACAAAATATTATTTCTCGACAAAAACCTAACTGAGATAATGAGTCCCATTACATTAGATGACAAAGGAATTTATAATGTAATTTCAGTTTGTCAGTCTGTTAACGGAGGATTCTGGGTTCTTGATCAAAATTCAGCCCAGTTATTGTATCTTGATAGATCTCTTAATATAGTAAAGAAGAGTGCTGTAATTGAGGAAATATATGATCAAAATACAGATACAAAGCAGGCTTTTATGCTTGAAAAAAATGACTATATTTATGTGGGATTTGAAAATACCGGAGTAATGCAATTTGATAGCTATGGAGTTTATATTAAAACATTTCCACTATTCAATTTTACTAATTTTCAAGTAATAGACAATATTATTGTTTATTATTCAGAAGGGAAATTGAATTTTTATAATACACAGAATTACCAGGAAGAAAGTTTAAAAATTCCGGTAGAGAATATTGTTAGAACAGTAATTGAAGGAAACAGGCTGTTTGTTCAAACAGTGAAAAAGATTTTGGTGTATAATTTAAATAAATTAATAGAGTAGTGGTGAAAAAGAGGAAAGTTAAAAAGGACGATAGCTTAAAAAGAGTACACCGGAAATCAATATTGTTTAATAAGAGGGAAATACAAGCAATAGAACATTATTGCAAGAAATATAAGATAACTAATAAGTCGAAATTTATGCGTGAGATAATTATTACATCGGTTCTGAAAAAGTTCGATGAAGATTATCCTTCGTTATTTGAAAAAAAGGCAACCTTATTTAATCAGAATTTGAAAAAAAAGATTTAAGATATGACAAAAGATAACTCAACAGGAGCAATGCATATAGCTATTGCCGGTAATATTGGATCGGGTAAAACAACCTTAGCGGGCTTACTGTCAAAGCATTATAATTGGGATGCTCACTACGAAGATGTTGATGACAATCCGTACTTGAACGATTTTTATGAAGATATGCAACGATGGTCGTTTAACCTTCAGGTGTATTTTTTAAATAGTCGTTTAAATCAGATTCTGAATATTCGAAAATCAGGAAAAACGGTAATTCAAGATAGAACAATTTACGAAGATGCATATATTTTCGCACCAAATCTTCATTCAATGGGTTTGATGTCTACACGCGATTTTGAGAATTACTTTACCTTATTTAATTTAATGACATCATTGATTCAGCCACCAGACTTATTAATTTATTTACGTGCAACAGTTCCTACTTTAGTTAATCAGATTCAGAAACGAGGAAGAGATTACGAAAACTCAATTCGTTTGGATTATTTAAAAAGATTGAATGAAAGATACGAAGCCTGGGTTGGTTCTTATAACTTAGGCAAACTATTAATTATCGATGTTGATAATTTGAATTTTACGGAAGTAAAAGAAGATTTAAGTAGTGTAATTAGTAAAATTGATGCTAATATTCACGGATTATTTTAGATTGAAAAATTGAGATAATAAAAAAAGGATCGCTAAATGGCGATCCTTTTTTGTTTTATTTTTTTTAGTCATTCCTGACAAAGTGAAACGGAGTTCAGGAATCTGTTTGATTAGAGATTCCTGCATGCGCAGGAATGACACATAGTATTAGCAGTTTAAGAAATTGCTATTTTAAAACTCCAAGTTCTTTTCCAATTTTAGTAAAAGCTTCGACAGCCTTATCTAAATGTTCTTTTTTATGACCTGCAGAAATCTGAACTCTGATTCTCGCTTGTTCTTTTGGAACAACAGGATAATAAAATCCGATTACATAAATTCCTTCGTCAAGTAATTTTGTTGCAAATTCCTGCGATAATTTAGCATCGTAAAGCATTACAGCAAGTATTGCCGATTTACTTGGCTTAATATCAAATCCGGCAGCAAGCATTTTTTCTTTAAAGTAGCCTGTATTTTCTACCAGCTTATCATGTAATTCGTTTGTTTCCTCAAGCATTTTAAAAACTTCAATACCAGAAGCTGCAATAGCTGGAGGTATAGAGTTTGAAAATAAATATGGTCTTGAACGCTGACGTAACATGTCTATAATTTCTTTTCTTCCTGTAGTAAAACCACCAATGGCACCACCAAATGCTTTTCCTAAAGTACCTGTAATAATATCAACTTTTCCTTTTAGATTAAATAACTCAGACACTCCTTTTCCAGTTTCACCAACAACTCCTGCTGAATGACATTCATCTACCATTACTAATGCATCATACTTCTCCGCAAGTTCATGTATTTTATCAAGTGGAGCAACGTGTCCGTCCATTGAAAAAACGCCATCTGTTACAATTAATCTGAAACGATGTTTCTGAGCTTCCTTAAGTCGATCTTCAAGATCTTCCAAATCTGCTGATTCGTAACGATAACGATTTGCTTTGCAAAGACGAACACCGTCAATAATAGAAGCATGATTTAGAGTGTCAGAAATTATAGCGTCTTCACTCGTTAATAATGGCTCAAATAATCCACCATTTGCATCAAAAGCGGCAGCATACAATATTGTATCTTCCGTTCCAAAATAATCAGCAATGCGTTTTTCAAGTTCTTTGTGTAAATCCTGAGTTCCACAAATAAAACGTACTGATGACATTCCGTAACCATGAGTGTCTAATGCATCCTTTGCTGCTTGAATAAGACGAGGATGGTTTGAAAGTCCAAGGTAATTATTTGCGCAAAAGTTTAATACATCTTGACCAGTATTAACCTTAATATCGGCTTTTTGAGGGCTGGTAATTATGCGTTCGTTTTTGTACAAGCCTGCGCTTTCAATTGCGTCAAGCTCTGCTCGTAAATGTTCTTTAATTTTTCCGTACATGATACCCTTTAATTTAATGTTTTTAACAGAGATAATATATTAATTGGTCTGCATGATCAATCCGGCGCAAAAGTAATGTAAAAATCATGAATAAAAGACGATATTTTTCATGTTATAAATCATTATTCACATTGAATTTCTTTCGGTACTAGAAAACGTACTTATTCCCCATAAAACAATTATTTAAACCTTTTGTTTAGTAATAAACTATTGGAAGTGTATAGCATGGTTAAAGTTAATTAGCTTTTAATGATTGTTTTATTATATATATAAATATTTAGATTTTTATTATATTAGCACCGCACAAAAAAATTAACCAATGAAAACCCAAAAAGATATTACGATAATAGGAGCAGGCATTATGGGTGCCACTCTGGGTGTAATGATGAAAAAATTGATGCCAGAAGCAAAAATTACTATTTATGAAAAGCTTGATAAAGTAGCCGCAGAAAGCTCCGATTCATGGAATAATGCGGGTACAGGTCATTCTGCTTTTTGTGAATTAAACTATACTCCAGAACAGGAAGATGGTTCAATAAAAATTGAAAAAGCACTTGAAATTGCTTCATCGTTCGAAACTTCACGACAGTTTTGGGCTTATTTAAAAGAACAAAGCATTTTAACTGAACCTTTTATAAAAACGGTTCCTCATATGAGTTTTGTTTGGGGCGAAAAAAATATTAATTTCCTTAAAAAGAGGCATGAAGCAATGATTCCTTATGCTCTTTTCGAGAATATGAAATATTCAGAAGATTTTGATGAGGTTGCTAACTGGGTTCCTATAATGATGCAAGATCGGGATAGAAATGAACACATGGGAGTTACACGCATGCAGGCCGGAACGGATGTTAATTTTGATATTATAACAAGAGGAATAATGGCATACCTGAGAACCTGCGATGGAGTTGAAGTTCTTGTAAATAATCAGGTAAAAAATCTAAGTAAGCAATCCGATGGTAGCTGGAATATAAAAGCAAAGGATACTAAAACAGGTAAGACTAAGATGTCAAATAGTAAATTTGTATATATTAGTAGTGGTGGAGGTTCGTTATCATTATTGCAAAAATCAGGGATTAAAGAGGGGAAAGGATATGGAGGATTTCCTGTAAGCGGGAAGTTTATGCGATGTAAAAATCCTGAAATTATAAAAGAACATAATGCAAAAGTATATGGTAAGGCTGCGGAAGGTTCACCTCCAATGTCGATGCCACACTTGGACGATAGAAGAATAAATGGCGAAGATTCATTGCTATTTGGACCTTATGCCGGAATGTCGCTGAAATTCTTAAAGTCTGGTTCAATTCTTGATTTGGCAGGATCACTAAGATTTAACAATATTAAGCCTATGCTTGCTGTTGCCTGGAATGAATTTGGTCTGATAAAATACTTAGTAGGACAAGTAATGCAATCGAAAAAAGACAGGTTTAAGTTTCTTAAATTGTATTTCCCTGAGGCAAGGGAAGAAGATTGGGAATTATATACTGCTGGTCAGCGTGTTCAGATTATGAAAAAGGACAAGAAAAAAGGGGGCGTTTTAAAATTGGGAACTGAAATTATAAACAGTGAAGATGGAAGTTTGGCAGCTTTATTAGGAGCATCACCTGGCGCATCAACAGCTGTTACTACTACCTTTGAAATTCTTGAGAAATGTTTTCCAGAACAACTGAAATCAGAGGATTGGAAAAACAGAATTATTGAAATGATACCAACTTATGGTAAATCACTTATTAATGATCCAGAACTTTGTCGTAATACCAGAAAAGCGACAGCTAAAGTGATTGGTCTGGTAGAATAAGAAGGAATTTATTTATATTGAAAGCGCAACTAAATTAGTTGCGCTTTTTTGTAATTACTTTCTTGTAGACCAATGTCATTACGTTAAGTTTAAAAAATGAGATGCTTCGACAGGCTCAGCATGACAGCATTTTTTAAACTATCAAGTTATTCTTGCGGAAAAGCAAAAAACAGTTTTTTATTTTTCAAATTCAAAGCGTTATTAACATTTGTAATGAGTTAAATAGGAACGGGATTTAGCATATTATAAAGGATAATAATTATATTTGTTATTCAAAGAATGATGAAAGCAGATTTATAATGTCGAAAGCCTTTATTAACCGCACTCAGCAACAGAACGCAGAAAGCAATCAAACAGAAACTTCACAGAAGAAGATAGATCCTGTAGCGCAGTTAAAATGGCTCAACAACCAACAAGTTGATCAGGGTTGGGGTGTGCCAGCACAAATGTTTGCTAATGAAGAGGTGGAAGAGCAAGTTCAGCGTAAAGCTGAAGGCAAAGAATTGCAAATAAATAGTAATACAGCCTTAGAAAAAGAAGCCGATGTAATGGGAGCAAAAGCGGCTCAGGGCAAAATGGCTGATGTAACAGGAAAAGGAATTGGGGTGCAGAGGAAAACAAATACATTTACTGTACCAAAAGGATGGGGCTTGGCAAAAATAGCAGATCATTTAGGAGTTTCCATACAAGAATTAAAAGATCTTAATAAAGATAAATTAAAAAACTGGAACGGTGTTGAGGGTTTTAACGCAGGAGAAAAACTTATTTTACCTTCTAAAGCAATAAATATTGCAGTGTCAGATGATCTTTATAAACAGTATTCAGAAGGGCAAATGGATATGATTGAATTGGCGAAAGCAACTATACCATTATGTTCAAAAGATCCGGTTCAGGTATTAAAGATATTTAAAAAACTACCATTACTTCATCGAGATAATTTGGCATATGCTATTAGTTCAAATTCAGAAAATTCTGTTCTTTCATCTTTTGATAAAGGGCTGCTCACATATATTGCATCACAGTTGGATTTGGAAAAAACAAGTCCTGCCAATTGGTATAAATATGGGGTTCAGGGATACAGAATAGGGAAAGCATTATTAGGGTTTAATGATACAGTAGAGAAAGACGATAAAAATTCAGATAAGAAAAAAACACCGGAGAAACTATCAAAAGAAAAAACAATATCAGTTGATGATTGGTTGAATATTGCAAAAAAGGAGATGGGGCAAACTGAGATTAAAGGTAAAAAGCATAATAAAAGAATAGTGAATTATCATGATACGACCGGAAAATTTGGGAATGATGAAACTGCTTGGTGTTCGTCATTTGTTAATTGGGTTATGACAAAAGCTGGTTATGAAGGTACAAATAGTGCATGGGCAAAAGGTTGGTCGAAATGGGGGAGAAAGATAAGTAAACCTGCTTATGGATCAATTGCTGTCATTGATTGGAGTAAAGTAGGTAAAAAAGGTGGACATGTTGGATTTGTTGTTGGGAAAACAAGTTCTGGTTCTATGGTATTGTTGGGCGGAAATCAAGGAGATCAAGTTAAGCTTTCAGCTTTTAAGACTTCATCTATAATTGCTTATGTAATTCCCGAAATATTTGAAGAGAAAAATATGTCTTTTAATTTAAAGACAATTGATAATTTAGCAAATGAAAATTATCAGCAAACAAGATAAATATTTAATTATGAAAAAACTAATTGTAATTTTAACCTTAATAGGTATGTTGAATAGTTGTACAACTGTAGAAAAAAGAGAAGATTTCATCATTAAATTTCAAAATGATTTAAAAGAACAAAACGTTGAATCAATTTCAATCTATACCATTTTTCCATTGAAAAATGGTGAATATTTAGTTGATGATATAGTAGATCAAGATGCTTTTATTGAAAAGTTTGATGTATTTTTTGACGAAAAAGCTAAAAATGAAATTATTTCAGCCAAATTTAAGGATTTTAAATCTGTAAATAGGCCATATGAAGTGGGAATAAATTGTACAGATCTTTTTGAATTTGTTGTAAATTATAGTAATGAAGGGACGGAAAGTCAAGTTATGTATATCTTCGGAGTAGAAAGTGGGGAAATTAAATTTATTGGAATTGATATGGCTGGATAGCTAATAAATATAGATTGATTTGTTTATTAATTAGTAAATCATGAATATGAAAAAGGATTAGAAATGATCACATAGTGAAAATGTAACTTATATATGATAAAAGCGCAACAATAATTTGTTGCGCTTTTTTTGGTTTTTTATTCTATAATAACCTCCATAAAATCTTCCACATCACCAGGAGTACTCATGATTTTTGTAAAAGTTCCCATAGTTAGCTCCGGCCAGTATAACGCAAAACGGAATCGTCCGTGTAACATAGTAACTTTGTTATCTTGTAATATAATTTCATATGGCATTGCAGCCAGATGATCTTCTCCGATAATAGATAAAAATTTCTTTTCGCCTTCTTCTGCATTTAATAATCCAATTCCGAATACAGCGATCTTTTTATCAGGAATAACTAATTCGTATATTTTTAAGGTATTTCCGGCTTTTGCAGCAAGATTTTTTCTAATTGTTTTTAATCCTTCTTCAAAGTTGTCATATGAGTTTAATTTAACAGGATCTGTAAATTCTGGCATTCCAATCATATATTGGTAATCGTGCAAATCATCAATACTTAACTCTCCACCGAAAGGAGTAAAGGTGAATCCCATTTCAGAGAAAACTTTCTTTACTGCTTTAATTTCTACTTTAATTTCACTCTCTTTTTTCTCAAAATCTTCTTGAAAATAGGCATGAAACATGTATGTTGGGTTAAGTAAGCTAATGCTTGTTTTACCATCTTTATGGATAAGGCTTACTTTCTGTGCAGCAGCCAAGGCTCCTCTTTCTGGATAGCTTAATGCAATTTCTTTGAGTTTGTTATTTGTAAAAACAATTACTCTGAAATTTTCATTATTTGCTGTTTTATATGAGCCTAAAATTTCAAAATTTGCTGATTTTAAGGCTTCTTTTATTTCGTTTTCCACTTCGGTAATCGGAGCTTCTTTTTCCGCAAGTTTATAAAAAGGAGAAATACTCCATATTGAATTTGAAAAGGCGATAGACAGTACAAAAACAAATAGCAAACGCTTCATATATATACAAGTTTAGATGAATAGATTTATTCAAAGATAATATTTTATTTAACATAACAACAAATAGTGTTGATTGTTAAAACTTTATCTTGAAAAAATAAAATAGATTTATAAAAAAGTATTGAAAATAAAAAAACCGCAGTTTTGATTACTGCGGCTTGTGTGAATTAACGCTCATTTACAAACGAAAATATTTATTTCTTTTTTAACACGTAGCTAAAATAGACATATTTACGAGTATCAAACTGATTGTAGGTTTCTGAACCAACTGTACCAGCAAAATTCAGGGCAATTTTGTGTAGAAATTTTGGAGTTAATTTTTTTACAAGATCACGTCTTCGCTGATCATCAAGTTTTAGAGCTTCAACAACTTCCTGAGTAATAAATCGTTCTTTTACAACTGTCATCCCGCTTGCTTCCAATTCCTTTTTCATATCTTCAATTTCAAAATCATATCTGAAATCTGTAAAAAGAAAATATCCATCGGAACGAAGAATACGTGAAACTTCTCCTAAAAAGGCAGGCATATCAGGATATCGATGTGAGGATTCTACATTAAAAACCACATCAAAAGCATTATCGTCAAGGCTAAGGTTTTGTGCATCACCTTGTAAAAAGGATAACTTATCTGAAGAATAATGATTGTTGCAAAAAGTTGCTGCTCGGCTATCCAAATCAATACCTTTAGCCGAAGCTGGAGAAAAATTCTCTGTAATGTAATTTAACCCACCACCTCGACCACAACCAATCTCTACGATATCTTTGTTTTTTATTTCTGTTTCTTCTGCCAAGTGATGATATAACTGAATAGAATAGCGGTTTGGTTCGTTTTGCTCACTTAAGCTAAGAGGCTGATCTTTATCGCTGAATCCGTAATTCATAAATAAAACCTGAGCATTTTTGTCTACTTTATTCACATACCAATACCATATTTTAAATAAGCTCTCGCGAAAATTGAATTTCATAGTTTTGTTTATTATTTATTGATGAGTAATTTATTTTTTTTACCCAGATCATATACAAGCGAACGCACTTTTTGCGCCCATTCAATGTGAGACAATGATTTGTCGAACATACTATATGGAATAGGTTTTCCTATTATTAATTTTATAGTTTTATTTCTTTTCTTAAACATTTCACGTGGAAGTAGGAGCAGCTCAATATTTAATTTAATTCCTAAAAATTGTCTGAGAACAAAAATCAGATAAAATAAACGCGTATTTTTTCCCAAAAAGTGAAAAGGAACAATATCTCTCTTGCATGAAATAGCTTTTGTAATAAAACTTTTTTGCCACTCAGAATCCTGCACTTTCCCATCATATTTCCTGGATACTACACCAGCAGGGAAATGCGTTATGGGAACATCTGAGTTGTAAGTATCTTCGAGAGCTTTTATATATTCTTTGGATGATCGTCCAAAAACATTTACTGTTGCAATTAAAGGACGTAATTGCGGTAAAAACATAAAAGCATCATTCCCAATTGCCTTTAAAGTGCCATATTTTTCTGAAACAGTAAGTGTTAAAATTAATCCATCTAAAATACCATAAGGATGATTGGAGGCAAAAAAGCATTTCCCATTTTTTGGAAGATTTTCTTTTCCTTCAATCTCTAATTTGAGATTAAATTCTTCGATCATTTTAGGAAGAAAGTCTACACCGGTATAATCCTCGTATTTAGTAAGAATACGATTCATTTCATTCTGTCGGATTATGCGTGCAATTAATTTAATTATGAATTTGGGAAGTTTTTTGAGTACTCCCGCATCACTTTCTTCAATTATTTTTGCAATGTCTATGTATTTTTTTTCAGATCTCGCCATTTTTCTCATTGATTAATAGTCTTATCAGGTAGCATTGAACGAAAAGAATATCAACCGTTCTCCGTATTAATAACGGTCTAAATGTACATAATAATTGCACAAACGAAAATAAAATTATTTTATTGAATCTTTCAAAGCTTTATTATTGTGCAGCAATTAAAATTAACTAATAACTGCTGTTGCTTCAACTTCAATTAAACATCCAAAATGTAGTTCTCTTGTTGGAATAACACTTCTTACAGGTTTGTGGTCTTTAAAAAAAGCACTGTATCTTTCGTTTACTTTATCCCAAAGGGCAATATCAGAAATATATATTCTCATCTGAAGCACTTTTTCAATTGAACTTCCCGCTTCGTTTAAAATTAACTTTATTTTTTCCAAAGCCATATCAGTTTGTTCTTCAATTGATTTCGGAATTATTTTCGTGGTAGGATTAATAGGAAGTTGCCCCGAAAGATACAAGATGCCATTGTGCTTTATACATTGTGAATAATGACCATTGCTTTTGGGTATTTTTAATGTTTCAATTATTTCCATAAGAATTATTTTTACACTGTTTAGCCTATTCCTAAAATATGAAAATCTACTTTATTGCTTCTATAACAGCAAATTCAGCATGAATTGTTGTTGTATCGAAAACAGGAACAGAAACATCATTCTGTTTAACCAATAAGGGGATTTCAGTACATCCTAAAATTATACCTTGCGCTCCTTGCTGAACAAGATCCTCAATTATTCTTACATATTCATTTTTCGATGAGTCTTTTATATTTCCAAGACACAATTCGTTGTAAATAATTTTATGGACTATTTCGCGGTCTTCCTCGTTTGGAATTACAACATCAATTTGATGTTTTTCTTGAAGTCTGCCCTTATAGAATTCCTGTTCCATTGTGAATTTTGTTCCCAGTAATCCTATTTTACTCAACTTTTGTTTTTTTATAGATTCTGCTGTTGCATCGGCAATATGAAGCAAAGGTAAATTGATGTTACTTTCAACCTGATCAGCCATTTTGTGCATGGTGTTGGTACAGATAACAACTAAATCGACACCTGCCTTTTCAAGTGTTTTAGCAGCATCAATCATTATTTCGGTTAGCTCATCCCATTTACCTTCATGTTGAAGGTTCTTTATTTTCTCAAAATCAACAGAATACATAATTGATTTAGCAGAATGCAATCCGCCAAGTTCTTTTTTCACTTTTTCATTAATAATTCGGTAATATTCAAGAGATGATTCCCAACTCATTCCGCCAATTAAACCTATTGTTTTCATGTTATATTTATTTTGGGTGTAACTACTAAACAAGAACTTTAATAACTACTTTTTTGACCGTTGTTGATTTTTCAAGTTTAATTCCAGGCATATGAAGATCGTGAGGATAAAATACCGCGAACATTCCGGCTTCTAATCTTATGAGAGATGTTTCGCTTTCGTAAAAAGCAAGATCTTTTTCAGGTTCATCACTAATAAGAGTATTACCTTTTAAAGGAGCAATTCCAATTAATTCAACTCCGGAATGGATATACTGAATATCGATATATTTGCGATGAGCCTCAGGTTTTCCTTCGGTTTTGTCTTTTGTATTGTATTCTTGAACCATGGCAAATAGTTTATCATTCTCAATTTTGTATTTACCATCGGCTAATTGGGAAAAATCAGTTTTATGTATGTATTCAAAAGCCTTTGAAAACAATGGATGAAGATTTTCGTATAGTCCTGAATTTTCAATTTTATCCAGTATCATAAATGCTTATTTTTGGTAACAATGAATAAACGTAATAATAATTGTAACAAACCTAAATTAAATCATGAATAAAAATAAATTTAAGCTCAAAAAAAGCACAAACATCATCGTTTGTGCTTTAGTTTTATTATCTACAGATTTTTAATCAGTTGTTTTTTCTTTAATTACAATTGAAACTGGTTTGTGATCACTTGTATGAGCATAACGGGGATTTGATGCATTAATTAAATCATGAATTTCATGTTCAACAAAACCCGATTTACTTTCGATTTCCACAGGCAAGGAATCATTTACCAAACTTTGTGTAAATAAAATGTGATCGAGTAAAATGTGAGGATTTCTGTCTTCATCGATATAATCCTTAAAATGGCAGGTCCATCGTAAATTATCGTCAAAATCGAATAGGGCATGATTTAAATATTTGTTTGCCGAAAAAACATCACCCTGAAGATTGGATAGTAAATCGAAAAACAGGAATTCTTTTTCAAAATATTCTTTCCCTGGTCCGTCGTTCAGATCGCCCATTACAAAAATAGCCGGATTTGAAACCTGATCGAACTTCTTATCGATATAAGCTCTTACATTTGCAACTTCGGTTGTCATTTTTATTCTGGCTTTTATCGCTTTTTTTATGAATTCTTCTTTTTTGGGTCCGCCTTTTTTCCAGGCACTTTGCCCACCCATTACAAACTTGCTTTTAGTGTGTAAACCAATAAACTCGAGTCTGGTATTGTTCCAATCCAAAACCAAAATTTGAGGATGACGGTAATGTGAGTGTTTGGTACTTTCAAAATCGCCCCAGTAATTTACTTGCCAGCTTGTCCCAGCAAATTCATCATAAATTTTAGTTGGTAATAAAGAAGCATTTTCTAATAAGTGTTGCTTTACAATGAACCATATCCATTGACGACCTTTCAGTTTATAATCGTTTATTGTAGATTTTACTGCAACATATTTGTCTTCTAAGACTTCAGAGCAAAAGCGGTTTATCTTTTCCTCACCTTTAACAGCCTCCAAAAGACAAAATACATCAGCATCAATTTCAAGAATTTCTTGCTTGATTGCTTTCATCCTTTTTTGCTTTTTACTATCGGTTGAATCAATTAGCTTATCGAGCCATTCAACATTCCACGATGTAATTTTTAGTTTTTCCATATCATTGAGTTTTTAATTTGTTCATATTGATTTTTATAATAGCCACGATATTCCTACTCTTCCATATCCATACATTTTTTTACTATTGTAATCGTGTAATTCTGTAATAACTTCTTCCTTAAAAAATTTCTTATCATCATCTGAAACAATATCCATTAGACCTTCATAATTGATTTCTTCAATTTCAAATTCCTTTCTGTTCAATGTCATTTGATAGTAAATAGTCATTTTTCGCCATCGGAAATTAATACCAAAATCTATTAAATAAAGATGTCTGTTCAGTTGATCATAATCAGGTGGAGTATTCGGATACCGTACTTCATCGCCTGTCAGATAGTCATTCTGAAACTCGTAATAAGATTGATTTAAGGAATATACAGATTCTGATTCGTTGTCGTATTCGTCGTTTGTATAAGTTGAGCGATAACCAAATCCCTCAAGCATACTATTGTGGAATACATAACGATAGCTTAATCCTGCATCAACTGAAAATGCAAACTTATAAGCATTGTTTTTAAATGGTTTTAAGGTTTCTTGCCCCGATTGCCTTGTAAAATCAGTGCTCGAAATTTTGATTCCTCCACCTGCTGATGTCAGAAAACCTCCATATCTAAAATCTCCGTTTGCAATAATGTTCCATCCAACATTTTTAGCTACCGTATTTTTTATGTTAGGAGTGAAAATAGATTTGTATTTATTGCTTGTTGAAAACAAAAGCAGATCAATGTTATGATTTAACTGAAGCAGCCAGCGGCCTCCGTTGGCAATCTGAGTATCCCATCCATAAACGCGTTGAGCCTTTACTGTAGCATCTCGATGAAGAACAGCCTGAATATCACGACCGGTATTTGATCCTATTATTCCGACCTGAAAGGAGCCCTGATAACGAACTAATCCTTTTGGCCATAAGCGATACTTACTTCGGTTAAAATAAACATAAGAACCAAATGGACGATCGTATCCGTGTAAAGTATCGGCCAAATCATAATTGTTTCGGTATCGTATATAGGGCGTATAAAAATGCATGCCTACTGAAAGTGTTTGATAATTCATTACAATGCGGTGAGGTTCATCTCCTTTTTCAGAATAAAAAATCCATCCAGGATTAAGCCATCTCGATGAAAAATAATCGGTACTAACAGTTATCGCTCCTCCACCAGTATAATCTCTGTCCTGATTAAAGCCACCAGGAATAAAAAAATCGTTATCCATAAAAAAATCAATTTCTTTAACTGGTTTTAAATGGGCATCGTTGCTTTTATAGTGCACAAAATATGTCTGTTCAATTATTGCAAGCCGCTGATTTATTAGGTTGAAATTGCGGGTTTTAATAAAGTCATTCACCCGCGAATACACAGGATTATTTATCTGATAATAATAAATATAGCTGAGATATTGCAGCGTAGTATGATTCCTGATACTGGAAATATTGGTTTGCATTACAGATTGATCGTAAATATTTTTATCGAGTTGTAAGAACGTAAAGAGAAGGTCCCAGCTTTGAAAAAAGAGAGCGCTTTTATTGTTCCTCCATTTTTTTCTGGAGTAATCCTGTGTAATTTCTTTGTAAACAGAGTCACCCAGAAAATTTTTAAAGCTTTCATTTTTAGATTTATTCATTTGTATAGAATCTGGACGCCAGAATTCTTCAAACGATTTGGCATCTATCCACCAGTTGTATAATTCATCGAAAGTAATATCCAGCTTTTTTACTACAGCGTGTCTAAGCAATTCATTACTTAACCATTGTTCTCTGGAAATATTATTTGATTGTATTTCCGTTAAAAAAGAGGTAGTTGATAATGCATTAATGTGTTCAATTTCTTTTTGTATATCAGGATCGGTTAATTGAGCATGTACAAATGAGGAAGAACATAGAACAAGAAATGCAATCACGGGAACTATTAAAAATCGTTTCATAGTGTTGATTTTAAAACTGAAAAAGCAAAAAAGTAGTAAAGTCCACATAAGGATAATGCAGATAAAGAGAGAAAATATAGATTTTTTGCAATACACATTTAAAGTATTAATGCAACATTAATACTCCTTTTCAAATACTAATATGTACGTTCTTAAGGTAAGTGAAGTAAAATTAGGAATTAATTTACTTAATGTCAATAGTTTACGTGTTTTTTGCATATTGATTCTTCGTTTTACTCAGAATGACTTGAATTTTTGTGGATACATTCTTCGACAGGCTCAGAATGACATGCGGGATAGTAGTTAAAAAAAGCTGCCTGAGTTTACAGACAGCTTTTAGTTTTATTAGAATTGTTTAATGTTAGTTTCCGTACATTTCGATAATTTTCTGTTTTGTTTTACCAAGGATATCGTACTTTTTACCTACCTGAATAAATGCGTCAAGTGCTTTTTCAAGATGATGCATTTCATGTCCGGCAGAAATTTGAGTTCTTATTCGTGCAGCTCCTTGCGGAACAACAGGGAAAAAGAAACCAATAGCATAAATACCCAGATCAAAAAGATCTTTTGAGAAATCCTGCGCTAATTTTGCATTAAACAGCATTACAGGAACAATAGGCGTGTCGCCATCTTTTAAAACAAAACCGGCTTCAGTTAATCCTTTTCGCCAGAATTTAGTGTTTTCTTCCAGCTTATCGCGGCGTTCGGTACTTTGTGAAAGAATATCGAGTACACGCAATACTCCACTAACTACAACAGGTGCAATAGTATTGGAGAATAAATACGGACGTGCTTTCTGTCGGCACATTTCAACAATTTCTTTACGTCCTGAAACGCAACCTCCCGATGCTCCACCTAATGCTTTACCAAATGTTGTAGTGATAATATCGATTTTACCCATTACACCACACTTTTCGTGTGTTCCACGTCCGGTTTTTCCAATAAATCCTGACGAGTGCGATTCGTCAACAAATAACAGTGCGTCGTATTTTTCACAAAGCGCAGCCATTTCGTCAAGTTTTGCAGTATCTCCATCCATTGAATATACACCATCGTTTATTACAACCTTTAACCTTTTGTCGGCGTGCAGTTGTAATTTCTTTTCGAGATGAGCCATGTCGGAATGCTTGAACGTATCGTGTTGTGCTGCACACAAACGCATACCATCAATAATTGATGCATGAACAAGCCTGTCTGAGATCATTATATCCTCGCTGGTAAGTATAGCTTCGAAAACACCTGCATTGGCATCCATACACGATGGGAATAAAATGGTGTCTTCTGTACCTAAAAATTCTGAAACTTTATTTTCCAGTTCGCGGTGAATATCCTGAGTACCGCATATAAAACGTACAGATGACATTCCGTATCCTCTGGTATCGAGTCCTTCGTGTGCAGCTTTTAACACTTCCGGATGACTTGATAGTCCAAGGTAGTTATTTGCACATACGTTAATTACTTTTTTTGGTGTAGATCCAACAGGAAACTCAACTTCTATTTCAGCATCCTGTGATGAATGAATAAAGCGCTCCTGTTTAAACAATCCGGCTTCCTGAATTCCATTTAGCTGATTTTGATATAATTCTTTTATCTTATCTGAATATGCCATAATAGTTAGGGTTTTAAATGAAACAAAGGGATGAATAAAAAATCCTAATTTGTCATTCTCAACTTGATTGGGGATCTCATAATTTACTTTTAAATAGCAATTCAGAGATTCCCTTTTTACTCGCTTTGCTCATGAGAAAAGTTCAAGGGAATGACACTTTATTGATTTTTTGAATATCCTCTATTGTAAAAATCTTTTTACTAAAACTTCAATTTTCTTAACTGTATCAAAAGCTTCAGGTGAAGCATCTGCATCAGGAATAGAAATTTTGTATTTGTTTTCAAGAAATCTTTTTAAAGAAACCATTGAAAATGAATCAACAATACCTCCTGAAATTAGCGGAGTATCAAATGTTACATCGTCATTTTCTTCGTCGCAATATTCTTCAATTACATATTCCAGGATTACTTCTTTCATGTCTTCCATTGTGTGTAGTTTTTTAGTTTATAATTTATTTTAGTTTGTTTTTTTATTGTTTAATCGTCTTCTAAGGTTGAAATATCGCCAATTTCTTCGCCCCATTCCTGAGCATGCAGTACACGACGCATAATTTTCCCGCTTCGTGTTTTAGGAAGTGAATCTCTGTATTCAATTTCCTGTGGCATTGCGAGTGGCGATAATTTTTTACGAATGAAATTCATTATTTTTAATTCCATATCATCATTTGCTTCAAATCCTGGTTTTAATGTTACAAAAGCTTTAACAACCTCCATATTAACATCGTCGGGTTTTGCAACAACAGCCGACTCAGCTACAGCTTCGTGTTCCAGCAATGCCGATTCTACTTCGAAAGGACTTACCAGATGTCCTCCGGTATTAATTACATCATCGTCGCGACCAATGAACCAGTAATAACCTTCTTGATCAATATATGCACGGTCGCCAGGTAAATACCAGCCGTTTTCGAATTTTTTTTGATATGTTTCTTCGTTTCTCCAGTATGTGCGCATCATTGCTGGCCAATCTGGTTTAAATCCAATTAATCCGGGCTTCCCAATTTCGTTAATTGGTTCAAAAGTTTTTGTATCGAGAATAGTTGCTGTAATTCCAGGGAAAGGTTTTCCCATTGATCCTGGCTTAATTTTCATTCCAGGATAATTGGTTAACATCATTGATCCTGTTTCGGTTTGCCAGTAAGTATCCAAAAATGCTTTTCCGAATACTTTTTCAGACCAGATTACTGCTTCGGCATTTAGTGGTTCGCCAACACTGGCTAAGTGTCGTAATGATGAAAGATCATGTTGTTTAATAATATTATCTCCTGCTTTCATTAATGATCGGATAGCTGTTGGAGCAGAATACCACATGGTAATTTTTCTTTTCTCGATGAATTTGTACCAAGATTCGGCTGAAAACCCAGTGTCGAGAGCACATAGTGTAATTCCAAGACTCCATGGACCAATAATTCCGTAAGATGTTCCAGTTACCCATCCTGGATCGGCAGTACACCAATAAATATCATCTTCTTGTAAATCTAATACCCATTTAGTTGTTAAGTATTGTGATATTAATGAATAGTGAACATGCTTAACTCCTTTAGGTTGTCCGGTTGTTCCAGATGTATAATGAAGTACCGAAGGAGTTTCAGCTTTTGTAGGAAATGATTTAAAATCTTCAACCAGTTCAGTTTCTTCCATATTAAAAGCAACTTCGCGCTCTTTTAGTGGCTTGCTTCCATCGTAATCAACTAATATGATATGCTTTAAGTAAGGCATCTGATCCAAAATTTTTCTTACTTTAGATACATGCTTACGTTGTGTAATTATTGCTGTTGTTTGTGCATTGTCCAATCTAACATGCAATGACTCATCGCCAAATGCTGAGAAAAGAGGTTGCGCTACTGCACCTAATTTTAATATTCCGACAAAGCCTATATAAAGTTCAGGGATTTTATCCATAAAAAGACAAACTCTGTCTTCAGTTTTTACACCTAAGTTTTTAAGAAATGATGCAATTGTATTGCTTCGTAAGCGAACATCGTTAAAAGTAAATTGTTTTTCAACACCACCCAATCCTTCCCAGATTAGTGCAGGTTTATTTGCCTTTCCCATTTCGCAAATTCTATCGGAGCAATACCATCCGATGTTAATGTCGTCTCCGTCTTTATAGTCAAGTTCTTTTTCAGCTATTGACCAATCAAAGTTTTCGAGGCGTTTTTCGTAGGAACCAATGTTTGACATAAGATAATTAGTTTAATTTTTAGTTTTAGTTATGGTTATTTATGATTACAAAAGCGTTTGCAAGCTTTTCTGTATGACTCATCGATAAATGAATGGCAGTAACTTCTAATTTATCAGCAATTTGTTTTGCAATACCTGACAAAAAGATCTCAGGTTTGCCTAAATCATCATTAATAATATCAATATCTTTAAATGTGATTCCGTCTCTCCATCCTGTGCCAAGAGCTTTTAAAAAAGCTTCTTTAGCAGCGTAACGTGCAGCAAATCTCTGGGCTTTATTTTTAAACTGATTGCAGTAATTGATTTCGTTCTCGGTAAAAACTCCTTCAATGAATGATGGCTGTTTTTCAAGTCGAATTTTCATTCGTTCAATTTCGAAAATATCTGTACCAATTCCAAGTATCAAAATGGTAATTTTTCTAATGTAACTTCTATAAAATCATTTCAGTAATAAATTAGGAGTAAAATAGAATGTATTTTCTTCTTTTAATATGCTTTATAACACATTTTAATTTGGTCGAAAAAAAGCTGCGACTTAACTGCTTTCCAGGCTTACGAAAAATAAGAATTTAATTATTTAAAATGATTTTATAAAAGAGAATTGCCGTTACTTTTTTAATATTATGTTTTTGATTTAGAAAAGTATATCGACAGTAAATCAGGGTGTTGATGGCTATTTTTAAAAAAATATGTATTTTTTTTATTGAACAGTTTGTTTATTCATAAAAAGATTTTATTTTTGCCACTCAAATCACGATTGGTGATTGCGAAAATTCCTCAGTAGCTCAGTTGGTTAGAGCACCTGACTGTTAATCAGGGGGTCGTAGGTTCAAGTCCTACCTGGGGAGCAAAAAACCTTCAGAATTTCTGAAGGTTTTTTTGTTTTTAGATACTTATATCGGGAGCTTTTGTTTAGTAGTCTTCAATAATAATATATTCAAAAGGAATTTTTATCATCTCGGCATATTCCTGTCCTTTATCAAGCATATCATCATCTATTTCGAGGTAATTCCAGAATATTTTTACTTTTTTATTTTCTTCAGTAATAATTTTTTCAAGCATGTAAAATATCTCTAAAAGAATTGTTGAGGTTGCCGAGTTGAAATATTCAAATCGAAATTCAAAGATAGATTCTTCATTTGGTTCTTTAATATATTCTTCGAGCCAGTAGAATACTGGATTGTAAAACTTTTTTACTTCTTCAGGAAATGATTTTCCAAAGATTAAAAATTTACCATTTTCTCGATCGAAATTTATTCCGGGGGATTCTTCTGTAGCGGCTATTTGCAATGTTTCCATAAGTAAATTTTATCGATGATCTGTAAATTATAATGCGAATTATAAAGCTTAATTAATTGAAATCTTCCAAAGCCTTATATTCAAAAGGCAGGCTTACTAATTCAGAATACTCTTCTCCTGCTTCTAACATATCTTCATCTATAGTTAGGTGGCTCCATAGTATTGTAACTTTTCCCCCATTTTTCTTAATGCTATCTAATATATTAAGAATTTCCAGTATAATTAATGAAGATGAAGAATTGAAATATTCCATTTTAAACTCAAAAAGAGTTTCTTCATTCGGATTTTGTGCATATTCCTCAAGCCATACATATACTGGCGAATAAAAAACTCTACTTTCTTCAGGGAATGACTTCCCAATAATTTCAAACTTACTTGATTCTTTATCAAGATATATTTTTGGTGTAGAGCTGGTTGCTTCAATTAGTAATTGATCCATAGGTGTCGATTAAGATTTTAAATATGAATCTAATTTAGATAAAAATAGTTTAAGTTGTATTGGTTTCAAAATATAATCATCGCAGCCTACTTCTTCTGATCTTTCTCTTGCATCTTCAAGATTCAAGGCTGTCTGAGCAATAATAGGGATATCTTTTTTAATTTCTTTAATGCGTTTGGTTGTTTCAAATCCATCTAATTTAGGCATGTTTATATCCATTAATATCAAATCAATTTGATCATTTCTATTAAAAAGCTCAAGTGCCTCTTCACCGTCTTTTGCTCTAATAATTTGAACTTCTGTAGGTCTTAATGCTTCAACAAGGAACAAATAATTCATTTCAGTATCTTCGGCAATTAAGATGGTTTTGTTACTCCAATCGTATTTTTGCTTTTGTGTTATTCTTTTTTTAGCAACTTCCAGTTTTATACCAATAACCAAAATATCATCTAACTGAATATTGTCTCCTTTCCAATCTTCAAATGCTTTATCCAACATTTGCTGTTGAATTTCCATTGGTTTTTTATGAATATCCATTAAAAGAGTCTGGAAGTTTCTTGACATGAATTTGCGGTTCTTAGGACCTCCAATTTGATCATAGTATCCATCAGAGAAGATATAGATAATATCATTTTCTTCGAAATCTATTTCATGGTTCTTAAATGATTTATGAGCATTTTGGTGAATGCTAACAGGCATTCGGTCTCCCTTAATGATCCTAATTTCGTTATTATTAATTATATATAAAGGATTGTGTGCCCCAGCAAATTGTAGTTTTTGTTTTTCAGAATCAATAATACATAATGCTATATCGATTCCATCCTTTGACTCATTTTCAGCTCCTGTCTGATGAAGAGATTTAATAATATAATCTCTTAATTGATTTAATATTTCATTGGCCTGTAAGGAATAAATATGTTTATTCTCTATAATTTTTGTAACAATTTCATTTAAAAAAGCAGTACCAAGCATACTCATGAATGCTCCAGGCACTCCATGACCTGTGCAATCTGCAGCTGCTATAATAATTTTACTGTCTTTATTCATCATCCAGTAAAAATCGCCACTAACGATATCTCTAGGTTTAAATAATATAAAATGCTCGGGTAAGTTTCGTTTAATAAAATTTAAAGGTGGTAATAATGCTGTTTGAATTCGTTTTGCATATTCAATGCTATCTGTGATATCCTTTTTTTGTTGATTTGCAAGATCCCTTTGAGATTCAATTTCAGATTTCTGGTTGCTAATTTGTTGGTTTTGTTCAGCGAGTTTTTTATTTGCTGCTTTTTTGGCTCTGAACTGTTTGTAAATCAATAAAGAAAATAGTAGGATGACAATAAGAATCACAGATACTCCATAACGGATTAGCTTTTCATTTTTTAACTGAGCTTCTTTTTCTTTTATAGAAAGCTCCTTTATATCAAGCTCGAGTTTTTGTTGTTTTGTTTTTTCTTCTGATTCCTTAAGTGTTTGCTGAGTTTCGCTAAGTTGATTTGTTTTTTCAGAAAGTGCTTGTTCTGACTGTACTTTTTCATTTTGCGCTATGCGTACTCGCTCATTCGATTTTGCTTCTATTTCTTTTATTTGTTCCTTTTTTATATGTTTATCAATAGATGCAAACATCTCAAAATACTTCATTGTATTTTCAGAATCACCAATAATTTCATAGTTTTCGGCAAGCATTCCATAACAAGTTCGAATGAGTTTCTGGCTATTTAATTCTTGCGCATAAATTAATGCTTCATTTAGGCTATTTATTGCTTCCTGATTTTTTAAAAGGCTTTTTAGTACGCTGGCTTTATTCATTAAACCAGTATAAATCCCTTCTTTTTGGTTTAATTGTTTTGCTATTTTAACTCCTTCATTGAAATTAATCAGAGCATTTGAATAATCTTCTTTATCGGCATAAATTAGACCAATATTGTATAACAAAGATTTAACTCCATTTAAATTCTTAATGGTTTTATTAATTTCAAGCGATTGAGAAAATGTTGTAATGGCTTTATCAAAGTTTTCATTTTCCCAGTACAAATAGGCAAGTTTGTTTAATGATGCTGCTTGTTGAGTTGTGTTTCTTTCTACCTCAAACTTTTGTATTTCAGATTGTAATTGCTCTATTTGATTTTGAACAGAAGATTCTGATTCCTGAGAAAACAGCAGGTTGCTATTTACAGAAAGTGAAATCAGAAATAAATAAAAATATATTCTTTTGATCATGCAAAAGATTCTTTCAAATTATTCAATATAGAAATCAATGGTTTTTTGACTTTTATTACCTAATTTATCGATAGATGTAACATTAATTGAATAAGCTTTTTCCTTTTGGAAACCAGTAATAAGGCTTGTATAAGTTTTATTAGGAGCTCCATTTACAGAATATAGCAGTTTGTCGAAACCAACAGAAGCATCAGTTGATGATAAAAACAGGACAACGTGATTAGGATAAACGCTGTAATTCTTTCCATCGACATTTTTAGTTTTTTCTGAAGGGATGCTAAAACGGAAAAAGATTTCGGGACCGATGTTATCTTCTACACAAATAAATGTATTTGTACTCGAATTATCAACATTGTCATACCCCGTAAATGTAATTGAATGCACGCCCTCCTTGTTTATTCTAAAAGCTCCTGTGTATTCAATTATTTCACCATTATCAATGCTGTATTCCTTTCTTTTAGCTCCAGAAGCATTATCTCTTGCTGAAAGACTTATTTTTGTGTCTTTGGTTATATAGGCTGTATCTTTTGAAATAAAGTTAGCTCCAGTAAACCTATGCCCAAGAGTGGGACCTGATAAATCAACGTAAGAAATACTGGATTTATTTGTCAAAATAGTTTTTATAACTTGATTATTAACCTTATCGGTTACGAAAGCTTGAATTTTTAATTTACCTGATTTAGACAAGAAGAAAGGTTTGGTATATTCAAGAAATTCACCGCCGTTAATTGAGTAGCGAATTTCATGAACACCCGCTTTATTATCCATTGCTGTAAGCTTTACTTTGCTTCTTCCTGATGAATACTCTTTCCCGTTTGCAATAAATGTATTGCCAATTAACTCATCTATAACCATTGGCGGAGTTTTATCAAGATAAAAAGTGTATGTCTTTTGTTGTTCTTCATTATTTGTATTATCAACTGAGTAATAAGTAATTGTGTGCTCACCTTCGCTTAATCCGGAAATTACTATAGGATTTCTGTAATTATAAAAAGTACCATTGTTTATTGAAAAAACTGTTTTTTTAATTTTAGAATTTTCATCACTTGCTTCAAGTATAATTTTTGAACGCACCGAAATAATATCATTATATAAATCGGGTTCAACAGTTGATTTAGTTACTGGTTTAGTTATATCAATTTTAATGTTTATTGATTTAGGAGTTTCAGCATTACCAACAAAATCGACTGAGTAATACTTTATGTCATAAAGTTTTTCTTCATTTAATTCAATATCTGAACTGAGTTCGTTATACGGCTGACCGTTAATTGAAAAATAGGTTTTTTCTACACCTGAAGTAGCGTCAGTAACACGAAATTTTACATGGATTTTTTCACCAAAGTAAAAAATATTTTCATTTTTATAATACTTCTTATTATCAAATTCAAAATGGGTAATCGGAGATCTGCTATCAGCATATACTTCAAATTTTATATCTTCAAGAGGATAAACTATCTGTTTTGTTACCGTATCTACTTTTGAAGGTGAACGGAAAGTATTATATCCTTCAGTATCCAAGTAGGCAGGATTAGCATATTTTTTTGAGTCTGCTGTTGGCATTAAAAGATGCGATTCTGCATTTGTATCAGGTGACGAAGATACATGGAAATAAAGAGGCAAGGCTTTGTTAATGTATAATTTGCCTTCAGGAGATAGGTACATCTTCTTTATATGTTTAAGCGGTTCTTGTGCCTTACCGGAAGTTGAAAGCATGAATAAAAGTGCTGACAGGAAAAAAGTAAGTTTAGCTAATCTCATAGTATAAGGGTTTTATATATAACAGATAATATTTAGTTTATACGGTTTAAATGAAAAAGGTTCTATAAATTTAAAAATAAAAATCAGATGTAACAATCATTTATTAATAATATCAAGTTATCTTAAAATTGTAACTGTTCCCGAAATTCTACTTGTTCCGTTTCGTAAATAAATAATGTAAAAATAGTTGTCCATTGGGAGTTCTTTTCCATTGTATGTTCCATCCCAATATTGCGATTCCTCATATCCTCTTGAATAGAAAACTCTTTTTCCTCTACGGTCAAAAATCTCAATTTCTGCATAAGGATATAAATCGTTTAATTCTATTTCCCATTTATCATTTACATAATCGCCGTTAGGACTAAAAGCTGTAGGGATTTCAAAACAGTAATCATGAGCGCTTCTGATAACAAAAGTTGTATCGAATTCACACATGTTTTCATCATTAATAAGCAGTTCAAATATTCCAGATCTAATTTCATAAAGATTCTCTTCAGTGCTTCCATTGTCCCAATAAATATAGTATGGTTCAATACCTCCACTTAAATTTAGTTCAATGTAACCATCTCTTATATCAGAACAAGTCGGTCTTTTAATGTTCGGGTTAATGGCAAGTTTTCCTGGTTCAACAATTTCTATTGTAGTATCAATTTTACAATCATGAATATCTGAGATAACAATATTGTATAAGCCATTTTCGAGCATATCGACAGATGATTCTGAGAATCCATTTGACCAGTTATATGTATATTCAGGAGTTCCTCCGAACATGCTTAATGAGATATAACCATCGCCCATTCCGTAACAACTTATATCGTTCTTTAATATAGTTGCTATAAGTGGATCCGGCTGTGTGATATCCGTGTTACTTATTCGTTGACAATTGTTATCATCAAGAACAGTGATTTTATAGTTTCCTGGGTCTAAATTCTCAACTAAATTAGCAGTTAACATCACATCATGACTCCAGAAATAGCTGTAAGGTGTTGTTCCTCCAGTTGGATTTAATTCTATTTTACCATTATTCAAACCGAAACAGCGAATATTTTCTGAGATCATATTATTTTTAATCTCGTCGGGCTCCGTTATATCAACGGAGTTTGTAGATACACAACCTTTATGATCGGTAACAATTACATCATATGTATTTGCTGAAAGGCCAAATATTGAATCATTTGAAGATCCATTTGACCAACTAATAATATAACCACCATTACCTCCTAATATTGTAATTTTTGCTGTTCCATCATCGTAATCATAACAAGTTGAGTGTGTTTTAGAAATAAATGTTTCTAATAAATCGGGTTCAGTGATAATAGCTGTATCATATATTTCACAATTAAGCGAATCGGTAATAGTAACATAATATTGATCTGCAAGTAGATTATCAAGGTATGCTGTATCAGCATATGTTGTACCGCTTTCACTATCCCAAGTATACGTATAATCACTGCCATTTCCTCCGGTAACATTCAATAAAACCCAACCGTTATCGTCACCAAAACAAGTTACACTATCATAGTCTATATTAGATAAGAATGGGGGAGGTTCGCCAATAATAGCTGTATCCAGAATTTGACATCCTCTATCATCAGTTACTGTAACATAGTAATTTCCTCCAGACAAACTATTTTGATCTTTATCTGTTGGAATCAATCCTGAACCATCGGGCGTAAACCATAGGTACGTATAATCAGTATAGTCATTACCACCTGTAACAGTAATATCAATGGTCCCGTTTGCATCTCCTGCACACCAAATGTTTGTGCTTTCATTTTCAGATTTTAAAGAGTCTGGTTCTGTAATAGTAACATTACCTTCTGCATAACATGAACCGGCATCAATAATAGTTACTCGATAAGTACTTGCAGTTAATCCAGAAATAGATGCAGTAGTTGCTCCGGTTGACCATTCATAAGATGTTGCTGGTGTTGTAACAACAGCAGATCCGTTGGCTTCTCCCTTACAACGCACATTTACATAATCAATAGTAGGAGTTATCTGACCAGGTTCTATAATTTCTACAAGTGTATCTTGGTCACAACCTTTATGGTCGGTTACTGTAACACTGAATTCACCTCCGCTTAAGTTATCGACAAATGAAGTTGTTTCACCAATGTTCCATAAATAAGAATACTGACCATTACCTCCAATTGGGGCAACACTAACATAGCCATCTCCTGAACCAAAACAGGAGACATTTCTTGTACTATCAATATCGGGTATAATTCGGAATGGTTCTTTTATTTCTATGGAATCCTGTTTTGTACATTCTTGGTTATCTGTTACTGTAACTGTGTACCAACCTCTCGACAATCCGGTTGCCATATCTGTAGTTTGACTAAACGGATCGTTCCATTCATAAGTAAATATATTTATTCCGTTTTCAGCAACGACAGTTGCCTGACCATTTGATTCGAGATAACATCTAACACTGTCTACATTGATAAAGTAAGTATCAGGAGTAGGATGAACTGTTATTGAATCTGTAATAACAGGACCATTTGCACATCCTGTTGACAGAGTTCTTGGGGTAATTGTATATCTTACAACTTGAGGTATGGCAGGACCTGTAGTTGAATTATGTAATGAATCTTCGATTATATAACCATCTGTTAAATCAGTTAACCCACTGCTATTTCCTGTTAATTCGGCATCTGCTGAAGAGGTATAATCGAATGTTACTACGCCACTTGTTAATACAGTTGGTGTTGTTAATGTAATATGAGTTCTAGCATCGTTACATATTGTATCTCTGAATATAGTGGCTATTACACGAGGCGTAGGATTAACATAAATAGTTATTGAAGTATCAATACCATGATCACAGAATGGTATACCACCATTACGTGGATCATTGAAACGATAAGTAAAGTTATAAGTTACCGTCTGAACAGCATTGGTAGAATTTATTAGCTGATCCACCACATCTGTTTCCATCACATATTCACCGTCAGTCTGTATTCCTGTGATACCACCAGACTGGGTAGTTGTAAGGTCATATACCTTATCACCTTCAACAGCACCCAGCAGGTCAGTAACTGTCAGGGTAATTGTGCTGGAGTCACAAACAATAGTATCAGGCACGCTGACACTAAAGTTCGGTGTAGGATTAACATAAATAGTTATTGAAGTATCAATACCATGATCACAGAATGGTACACCATTACGTGGATCATTGAAACGATAAGTAAAGTTATAAGTAACCGTCT
>DAOWGM010000059.1 GCA_030637515.1 Bacteroidales bacterium | reverse complement strand
TGCATTTGGGAACTTAGTTCCTCGTGATGTTGCATCACGTGCAGCAAAAGAACGTTGCGATAATGGTTTTGGTGTAGGGAGAACTGGTGTAGCAGTTTATCTTGATTTTAGAGGTTCGTTAGTGAAACTAGGTAAAAAAGTAATTAAAGGTAAATATGGAAACCTTTTCGCTATGTACGAAAAAATTACTGGTGAAGTTCCCTACGAAACTCCAATGATGATTTATCCAGCAGGACACTACACAATGGGTGGACTTTGGGTTGATTATAATTTACAAACCACTATACCTGGTTTATTTGCAATTGGCGAAGCTAATTTCTCTGAACACGGAGCAAACAGACTTGGTGCAAGTGCTTTGATGCAAGGTGCTGGCGATGGTTATTTTATTGCTCCTTATACAGTTAGTAATTATCTTGCTGATGAAATCTCAAATAAAGTTCCTTCTACAGATTCTCCAGAGTTTGTTGAAGCAGAAAAAGATGTAAAAGCTACACTTGATAAGTTTTTAAATATAAAAGGTACTCAAACTGCAACTTCATTCCATAAACGATTAGGTCAAATAATGTGGACTCATTCAGGGATGCAACGTAACGAAGAAGGATTAAAGAAAGCTTTAGTGGAAATAGCAGATCTTAAAAAGGAATTTTGGAGCGACTTAATAATTCCGGGTACATCGAATGAAATTAACCAAGAGCTTGAAAAAGCATCCAGAGTGGCTGATTTCATTGATTTAGCAACTTTAATTGTTAATGATGCATTGAACAGAAAAGAATCTTGTGGTGCTCATTTCCGTGAAGAAAGTCGAACCGAAGGTGGTGAAGCAATGCGTATCGATGACAAATATTCATTTGTTGCTGCTTGGGAATATCAAGGTGATGATAAAGAGCCAAAGCTTCATAAAGAAGATCTTAAGTTCGAAAATGTTGAGGTTAAAGTTAGAAGTTATAAGTAGTAATTTTAGACAGATAATATTATGAAAATATATTTAAATATTTGGAAACAAGCGAATGCTAAAGCCAAAGGAAAATTCGAAAAATTCGATTTAGATGGCGTTGATGCAGAAATGTCATTCCTTGAAATGTTAGATTCCTTAAACGAGAAATTAATAAAAGAGGGAAAAGAACCTGTTGCCTATGAACACGACTGTCATGAAGCAATTTGTGGTTGTTGTAGTTTATATATAAATGGTCACCCTCATGGACCAGGTAGCGAAACTGCTACATGTCAGGTGCATATGAGAGCTTTTAAAGATGGTGAAACAATTACTATTGAACCATGGAGAGCAAAAAGTTTCCCTGTTTTAAAAGACTTAATGACAGATCGTAATGCATTTGATAAATTAATGTCTGCTGGCGGATTTGTATCTATTGATGCAGGACAAGCTCCTGATGCAAATGCAAATTTAGTAGGTAAAATTGATGCTGATAAAGCATTTGATGCTGCTTCTTGTATTGGCTGTGGTGCTTGTGTTGCTGCATGTAAAAACTCATCGGCTACTTTATTTGTTGCAGCTAAAGTTTCTCAACTTGCACTATTACCACAAGGTAAAATTGAAGCTAAACGAAGAGCTTTAAATATGGTTGCAAAAATGGATGAACTTGGTTTCGGTAGTTGTACCAATACTGGTGCATGCGAAGCAGAATGTCCAAAAGGAATTGGAATTGATTTTATAGCAAAACTAAATCGCGAGTATTTGTGTGCTTCATTTACAGAAGCCGAATAATTCAGAAAAGATGCCATTCCCTTGAAAAAGGGAATCTAAAAAAGCCCGAAGATATTTCTTCGGGCTTTTTATTATAAGGTTGAAATATTAAGATTTCATTGTATCTTCAACTTCTTCAACAGTAATCGGAATACGTTTACCAATCATCTGATAGCCTTTGTCAGTTACAAGAATATCATCTTCTAATCTAATTCCTCCAAAATCAACATATTCATCAAGAACTTTTTCGAAGTTGATAAACTTTGCGTTGATCTTTTCAGCTTTCCATTTTTTAACAAGATCTGGAATGAAATAAATACCGGGTTCTGTTGTAAGAACAAAACCTTTCTGTAATCTACGACCAAGTCTTAAACCACGTAATCCAAATTGAGTAGCACGTTTAAACTCATTATCATATCCAACATAATCTTCACCTAAATTCTCCATGTCATGAACATCAAGTCCCATCATATGACCTAATCCGTGTGGCATAAACATAGCGTGTGCACCTTCACGAACTGCATCTTCTGGATTTCCTTTCATAATACCAAGACTTGTTAATCCTTCAGCAATAATTCTGGCCGATTCTAAATGAACATCTCTATATGGAATTCCGGGTTTAATTAACGAAATGGCATGATCATTTGCAGCTAAAACTATATTGTAAATATCTTTTTGTTTTTGAGAGAATTTTCCACCTACAGGAACAGTCCTGGTATTATCACTGGCATAGTGTAAAGGAGTTTCAGCACCGGTATCTGTTAACATTAGCTTTCCTTCCTGCAACATATTTCCATGATAATGATTATGCAAAGTCTCACCGTTTTGTGATAAAATTATTGGGAAAGAAAGTGCTCCTCCATGTGCTAAAGCAATACCTTCAACAGTACCTGCAATTTCCTGCTCATAAACTCCGGGTTTTGCCATTTTCATAGCAGTTGTATGCATTTTATACCCTATAGCAGAAGCTTTTATTAATTCCTCAATTTCGTATTTATCTTTTATTGATCTTAAATCTACAACTGCTTTAATCAATTCAACAGAAATAAAATCTTCAGTTTCTGTCTGATGAATTTCCATTAAATTACTAAACTGAATAATTGTATCTCCTCGATAGAAAGGTAAAATATGTATATTTCTGTTTTGATTTTTTGCGTTACGCAAGTAATTTGCTAATTGATCAAAAGCTTCTGTATTTTCAACACCGATGTTGGCAGCAAGTTCTTTAATTTTAGGTTGAGGACCCATCCAGATAATATCATCAATGCTAAAATCATTTCCGAATAAATATTCTTTTCCAGAATCAAGATCTATTATACCTGCCAAATTGGGGATGTCTAATCCAAAGAAATAAAGAAACGAGCTGTCTTGTCGAAAGTGATATGCATTATCCGGATAATTAAAAGCCGATTCAGTATTTCCTAAAAATAGAGCGAGTCCACCTTTAAGCTTTTCTTTCAGTTTGCTTCTTCGTTGAATGTAAACTTCTTTTTTAAACATGATATATTATTTTTTTGAAAATTAAAACTATAATAAATTTTTATCTGTAACAATATTTGGATAAACAAAGCTCTGCTTTTTTTAATAAATAAAAAACAGATTAAACGAAATAATGTTTGTGTAAAAATTAAATCAAGATTACATGCCTGTAAAGAGTTACGAGAAATTACTGAAAAGCACATTTGATGTTCGATTCCGAAGATTGCGGTATTAAATCGCTAATAATCAAATAGAATTAATATGCGAATACACTTGCATATTTCATATAAATTGTTATATTCGCACTTTACTAACATGTTGTTAACAATTTTGTTTAAAAACTTATTATTATGCCTTACAGAAGATTGCCTAACACAGATAGTTCAAGATTAAAAGCCTTAAAAAATGCTTTGCAAAAAGGAAAAGATTTGACTCCAATGGATCTGGCTTTTAAACAAAGTACTTTTCAAAGTGTTAGATCATTTCTTCCAAAATGGGAAAAGGCAATTACAGAGCATAAAACAACATATGACATACAGATAAAGAATAACAAAGAATATCAGAAAAAACTTAAAAAGGCCAAGCTTTATATTTCACATTTTATTCAGGTGGTAAATATGGCTATTACAAGAGGTGAAATACAACCTTCGGTAAGAGTTTATTTTGGAATGGAAGAAGATAATAGCAAATTGCCAAATCTGAATACGGAATCAGATGTTATTGAATTGGGAAAAAATCTGATTGAAGGAGAAACAAAAAGAAGAATGGAAGGCTATTCTCCCATTACAAATCCTACAATAGCAGTTGTAAGAGTTCACTACGATAATTATCTGGAAGCATATAAATTTCAGAAGATGCTTCAGAAAAACCATGCAAGAGCTTTAAACAGTCTGGCTGATTTGCGTGATGAAGCTGATAATATTATTTTACATGTATGGAACGAAGTTGAAGAAAACTACGGTGAACTACCCGAAGATTTAAAACGTAAAAAAGCTCAGGAGTATGGCTTAGTATACGTTTATCGTAAAAATGAAATCGGACGTATCAGCTTATTTAAAGACAACGAATCCAGAATATTTAATCTATAGCAACCTTTTTCCGTTCTTTATAGAACAAATATAGGAGTGGAATTATTAATGCCAGTCCTATTATTAAATATATAAAAGAACCTTCAGCGGCGCCAAAATTCTCTACTTCTTTACTCATTTCATCAGCATATAAATAATATACTATAACAGCAGTTGCATTATTTACAAAATGGCCCAGAATTGGAACCCAAATTGAACCACTCCAGTAAAAAAGATATCCTAATAAAACGCCGAGAATTAAGCGAGGAAGAAAACCATAAAACTGCATATGCATAGCACTAAATAAAGTTGCTGCAATGATGATTCCCCAATGAATATTTTTTGTCCATTCCGCAAAAATACGCTGAAAAACACCTCTGAAAATAAGTTCTTCACCTATAGCTGGAAGAACACCAATCATAACAATATTAAATAAAAGATCGCTTACGGAATCCATTCTTAGAAAAGCTTCAGTCAATGCTTGTGCACTCATTTCTTTTTCTTTCATCCAGCTTTCAATACCTTTTAACCAATCAGGGAATTGCATTCCTTCATTTATAACATTCAGAGAATTAATTAACGGAATAGAAGCTAATAAAATAATTATAGTTAACGTGAGCAGTCGAATTGAAACAGAATTGAACTTTAAATATTTTACAGAATTTGAATTAAATATGTATGCAATAATAAATGCTGGAACTATAAATAAACCAATGGCTTGTATTGTTTGTAAATACTTTAAAAAGCTAAGATTGTCCGGATCATTGTAATTAGATAGAACATTTGTGAGGTTTGAAATGTTAATTTGAAATATAGGGATGGCAATTAAAAAACCAATAATAAAAGTTAGAAGAAAAGTTACTAATATGATAAACAATGAAAATATAATCTTTGAAAATGGATGTGCAGTTGATAAGGAATTTCTCATTACAAAATGATTTGATTAAAATTATATAAATTTGCGCCTAAATTTAATCATTAATTCGGCAAGTTGGTAAAAATTGGGAATATAGAGTTAGGAGACAAACCACTTTTTTTGGCTCCAATGGAAGATGTAACAGATCCTTCGTTCAGGTATTTGTGTAAGCATTATGGTGCCGATATTGTTTATACTGAGTTTGTTGCATCGGAAGGTCTAATTCGCGATTGTGAAAAAAGTTTCAAAAAGCTTCAGTTATTCGATTATGAAAGACCTGCAGCAATTCAGTTGTATGGACATCAAATTGACTCTATGGTTGAGGCGGCAAAAATGGCTGAAGAAGCAAAACCTGATTTTATTGATTTGAATTATGGTTGTCCGGTAAAAAAGATTGCCAAACGAGGTGCAGGAGCAGGAATGCTACAAAACATTCCCTTAATGCTCGAAATGACTAAAGCAATTGTTGATGCAGTTAAAACTCCGGTAACAGTAAAAACTCGTTTAGGTTGGGATGATGATTCTAAGATTATTGTTGAATTAGCCGAACAGCTTCAGGATACAGGAATTCAAGCTTTAGCTATACATGGACGTACTCGTCAGCAAATGTATAAAGGCGAAGCCGATTGGACTTTAATTGGTGATGTGAAGAATAATCAGCGAATGAAAATTCCGATTATTGGGAATGGTGATATTAAAGATGCAGAATCGGCAAAACAGGCTTTCGATAAATATGGTGTTGATGGAATAATGATTGGTCGTGCAACGGTAGGTCGCCCCTGGATTTTTAAAGAGATAAAAGATTATCTTGAAAAAGGTGAAATAATGAAACCTTTAACCATTAGAGAAAAGGTTGATTTAGCAAAATTGCATCTTGAAAAATCAATTGAATGGAAAGGTGAGCCACGTGGAATTTTCGAAATTCGCCGTCATCTTTCAAACTACTTTAAAGGATTACCACATTTTAAAGAAACTCGTATGAAGTTAGTTACTTTATTAGATGTACCAGAATTAATACAAACATTAGATAGCATCTCTAAAAAATATGGAGATATGGATGATAGTCAGCAGGCTGATGATTATTCTTACTTTCAATATTAAAATAATACAGCAATGAGAAAAATAACGTTTTTAATTATTGTGAGCATTTTAATTCTAAATGCATGTACACAAACTAAGACAGCTGAAAATAGTGATATTATTCGTGTAGGAATATTCGATACCAACGGCGATAGCCCGGGTTGTATTGCCGATGCTTACGAAGCTTTAAGAATTGATAGCGAAATAAAACCAGAAGTTATTAGTGCTGCAACAATTATGTCAGAAGAAATTTTGGATTATGATCTGATTTTATTTCCAGGAGGATCAGGTAAAGCAGAAACAAGTCGATTAGGAGACTTTGGTCAGGAGAGAATAAAAGAGTTGGTTTTTGAGCATGGGAAAAGTGTTATTGGAATTTGTGCAGGTGCATATATTTTAACCCAAACAGAAGGATATCCTTCACTTGACTTAAGTGGAATGCAAGCAACAGATATTGAACACGACCATCGTGGACATGGTATTGTGAAATTCAGCTTAACTGAAAAAGGAACTAAGATTTATCCAGAATTAGCTGATAGAGAATTAAGTTACATGCAATATTATGAAGGACCGGTTTTAATTCCGGTTGAGAATGCAAATTATCAAGCTAACAGCTTGGCAACAATGTTAAGCGATGTGCATACAGTTGAAGGAACTCCATCAAACATGACAAATAATAAGCCTTTTATAATCACTTCTATTGTTGGAAATGGTAATACGGCGTCTTTTGTTGGACATCCGGAAACGACACCAGGAATGCGTTGGATGATTCCAAGAATGGTTCGTTACTTATTAAACAAAGAATTAGTTGCTTATTCCGATGCAGTTATTCGTCCGAAAATTTATAAGAACGAGATTTTATTTACAGATGATCTTTTGAGTGAGCAAAGTAGATATTATGATAATTTATGGGGAACTGAAGAAGAAAAAATTGAAGCTATAAACGGTTTGGTTGAAATTTCAGCATGGTCGGCAAAAAAGAAGATTGTTGGATTATTACGAGACTCTTCTCCTGAAGTTAGAAAAGAGGCTGCCAATGCACTTGTACAGTTAGAACGTACCGATTTTATTTATGATTTAGAAATAGCTGTTTTAACAGAAAAGGATGAAGAAGCAAGATCATATTTAAAAGAAAAATTAAATCAATTACAAAGAATAATTCATCAATAATAAAAGCATTATTAAGTTTTAAATATTCACACTACTTCTTTTGGCTGATATAAAAAAAGAGAAGTTCCTAATTTTTTGTTTTTATTCAGGGAGTTCTCATTTCTCGACACTTAATGCCTGACTGCCGTCGGACAGGCTAATATCTAATTGCGAATCTTCTGATGATTATTCTTTTTTCAGTATTAAAATCCTATAAAAACTTTACAGTATAAAACTTTTCGCGTAACTTGTATAGACTTTAAGTTCATATACAATGAAGACTTTCAGAAATATTATATTATTAATATTTGTCCTGACTTGTGTAAGTTTTTCTGTGCAAGCAAGTTTCTCAGAAATTAAAGATGGTCATATACAGTTTCCGTATGAGATTGGTGTTTCAAATGGAATAGTTTATAGTTTTTCCGAAGAGCAATATGCATATGGATTACATGTTTATTTTATTAAAAAATTTGGTATTTCAAAAAAACTGGGAATAGGTGCAGGATATGAAGCAATATTCGACGGACACAGTCATAATACTGTATGTGTCTTATTACATTACACCCCTTTTAAGCATATTTCAGTTAACGTTGCTCCTGGATTGGTATTCTTGGAATCGGAACCTGACAAATCACGATTTGCATTGCACACTGAAATTTTATATGAATTCCACATAGGTGTTTTTAATATTGGGCCATCGATAGGAGCCGCTTTTAATCCTGATGATTTTCATACTTCTGTAGGAGTACATTTAGCTGTAGGATTTTAACTATTTAAGTTTAAACATTTCTTGTATATTGCATTTAAATAATTCTGAAATTAACTCTAAAAAATCATGAAATTAATAATTGCATTTTTTTTTGGATTTGCATATTGTTTTGCAAATGCTCAAGATGATATTATAAAGTTACCTGAGCCTAAACTAAAAGGTTCTGTTTCGGTTGAAGAAACTATGCTTAATAGAAGATCAGTCCGTGATTTTAAATCTGATGCATTAAGTTTAGAACAAGTTTCTCAAATACTTTGGGCTGCATATGGAGTTACAAAAGAAATGAATTCTCCTTCAACAGTTCGAGGAGGATTAAAAACGGCACCATCAGCAGGAGCAAGATATCCGTTGGAAATTTATGTTGTAGTCGGTAATGTGAATGGATTAGGAAAAGGGATTTATAGGTTTTTACCTGAAGGTCATTTCTTAATGAAAACGTATGATCAGGATATTCGTAAAGAATTGGCTGAGGCAGCATTAGACCAAGAATTTATTGAGCAAGCTCCAATTAGCTTGTTCTATTCAGCCGTGTATTCCCGAACAACAAGCAAATATCGACAACGTGGACGAGATCGTTACGTATGCATGGACCTTGGCCATTCTGCTGAGAATGTATGTTTGCAAGTTGTTGCTATGGGATTAGCGACATGCCCTGTAGGAGCATTCGAAGATAGAATGGTACGCAATGTAATAATGATTCCTGACAAAGAAGAACCACTTTATATTATGCCAATTGGTTATCCTGTTAAAGGAAGTTTGTTTAAAAGTAAATAGAAAATACACAAAGGTATAAAGTATAGGGTGTTTGCAGATTAGTGAACTATATACGTTTAGAAAAACTGAAGAATAGGTTCTTTTTCTCGCAACCATTTTATTCCGGCTTTCATCTTTGTAATATATATGTTATAAAAACGATTAAGATGAAAAATATTATGAGTTACTTGATCATATTATTGGTTTTAATATTCGCATCATGCGAAAAGGATGATAACGGCCCTGAATTTCCAACCGAAGAAAAAGAAATAGTCCTTTCAGCACAATCAAAGGATATGGTAGAATCCGATAATCAGTTTGGAATCGAAATATTCAAAAGAATACTCAATGCTGATCAAGGTAATCTGATGATTTCTCCTTTAAGCATATCGCAAGCCTTACTAATGACTTACAATGGAGCTGATGGCGATACTAAAAAAGCCTTTGAAGAAACATTATTTTTAAACGATCTTACAATTGATGAAGTAAATCAATCTGCTCAAGAATTAGTTAAAGCCTTACTTGAAGTTGACCCGGGCGTAATCATCGATATTGCAAACTCGATTTGGTATCGTGATGGATATACAATTAAACCTGAATTTATACAGGTAAATAAAGATTATTATAATGCAGAAGTACAACAACTGGTTTTTAATGATGATGCAGTAGATATCATAAATGCCTGGGTAAAAGATAAAACTAATGATAAGATTGAAGAAATTATTGATAGTATTGAACCAACGACACTTATGTTCCTGATTAATGCTGTTTATTTCAAAGGTAACTGGAAATATCAGTTCGAAGAATCAAATACAATTAATGACGAATTTACTTTAAGCAACGGAAGTAAAATCACAGTTCCTTTCATGCATCAATCAATTACTGCCAATGTAATGAATCACGATGATTTTACAATTCTCGACTTGCTGTATGGGCGTGGCAATTTCAGTATGTTTATTATTTTACCTGACGAAGATAAAACCATAGATGATGTTTTAGAATTGTGGAATAATGACACTTATAATCAATGGCTAACTGATTTTACCGAAGTTGGCGAACTTGATGTTGTAATTCCAAAGTTCAAATCTGTTTACGAAAAAGAACTCAATGACGTGTTAAAGGCTATGGGCCTTGCATTAGCATTTGACTCTGGCCAGGCTAATTTCTCAAATATAATTGAAAATATGCAATTGTTTATTTCAAAAGTTAAGCACAAAACATTTATCGAAGTAAATGAAAAAGGTACAGAAGCTGCTGCAGTTACTTCAGTTGAAATAGGATATACAAGCGTAAATCCATCCAGTCAATTCATAGCTGACAGGCCATTCTTATTCGTAATACGTGAAAAATATACAAACTCAATATTGTTCATGGGTCGCGTAGAAGATCCTTCAAAAGAATAACATTTAATATAAAAACTGATAAACATCCGAAGTTTCAAAAACTTCAGATGTTTTGTTTTATATTAACTATGCTGAGTACTTCCGAAAGCTTTCGGGATTGGTTTCAGATATTCGCTTCGCTTTTCCGGGGCGACAAACGTAATAGAAAGGGCTTAAAGTTTTAACTAATAACTTTCAACTCTAAACTTTCAACTTAATTTTCTATATTCTATAGCATATCATTTTATGTTAAAAGTCATGATTTTTAATGCGAAATGCAGTAATTTTGCACAGAATTTAAAAAATTTCACAATTTGTTATGGCAGACAAAACAAGACAAAAGTTGTTCGAAGAATTTCCGCCAATCTCTACGAAAGAGTGGCAGGATAAAATCACAACTGATTTAAAAGGTGCAGATTTCGAAAAGAAACTGGTTTGGAGAACTATCGAAGGATTTAGTGTTCAACCGTACTATCGTGCTGAGCATCTTGAAAATCTAAATCACCTAAAATACGTTCCGGGAGAATTTCCTTATGTACGTGGAAACAAAGCAAAATGCAACAGTTGGTATATTCGTCAGAATATCGATGCAACAGATGCAAAAGTAGCTAACGAAAAAGCACTTGATGTTTTAATGAAAGGTGTTGATTCTTTGGGTTTTGATACTTGCTGTAAAAGTGAGTACTCAAGCGAAGAGTTCAAAACATGGTTAAAAGATATTAGCATTGCAGACATTGAAGTAAATGTAATAGATGCAACTGCAGCTCATCCTTTTGTTGATTTCTTAAAAGCTAAGATTGAATCAGAAAATATCGATAAAAATGAAATTAAAGGTTCTGTTGATTTTGATCCAATGGCTCATTTAACATTAAACGGTAATTTCTGTAAAGCTCAATCTGATGTTTTTGATACAGCAAAGGAATTAATCGAAAAAGCAAAAGATTTACCAAAATTCAGAACGATTGGTGTAAACGGAGAAATGTTTACTAATGCTGGAGCAACAATTGTTCAGGAATTAGGATTTGCTTTAGCAATGGGTAATCAGTATTTAAATCTTTTAACTGAAAAAGGATTAGATATTGATACAGTTGCTGAAAATATTAAATTCAACTTTGGCGTAAGCACAAACTATTTTATGGAAATAGCCAAGTTCAGAGCAGCACGTTTGCTTTGGTCTAAGATTGTTACAGCTTACGAACCTAAGAACTTAGAAGTAGCAAAAATGAATGTTCATGCTGCTACATCGAAATTCAACCAAACAATTTACGATCCATATGTAAACATGTTACGAGGAACAACAGAATCAATGTCGGCTACTATTGCAGGAGTTGATTCATTATCTGTTACTCCATTTAATAAAGCATTTGAAAGTTCAACTGAATTTTCTGATCGTATTGCTCGTAATACTCAAATCTTACTAAAAGAAGAATCTTATTTCGATAAGATTGCTGATCCATCTGGTGGTTCATATTACATTGAGAACCTTACGAATTCAGTTGCTGAACATGCTTGGAAATTATTCCAGGATATAGAAGCAAAAGGTGGTTATGTTGAAGCTTTTAAAGCAGGATTTATTCAGGATCAAGTTACTGAATCAGCGAATAAGCGCAATATGAATATTGCTACTCGTCGCGAGATTTTATTAGGAACAAATCAATATCCTAATGCTCTTGAAAAAGTTGAATCTAACATCAAAGAAAAATGTTGTACTTCTTCTAAAAGAGATGATGCAATTGCTGAACCAATTAAGGAATTCAGGGGTTCAGAGCAAATGGAAACATTGCGTTTGAAAACTGAAAAAGTAAAAGAAACTCCAAAAGTATTCTTGTTAACTATTGGTGATTTAAACATGCGTAAAGCAAGAGCAGGATTTGCTTCTGGTTTCTTTGCTTGTGCAGGTTTCGACGTTATCGATAATTTAGGTTTCAAATCTGTTAAAGAAGGTGTAAAAGCTGCAATGGATCAAAAAGCGAGTATTGTTGTTGTTTGTAGTTCAGATGATGAATATACAGAAGCTGCTCCTGCTGTTTTAGAGCAATTAGGAGATAAAGCAATAACTGTTGTTGCAGGTTATCCTAAGAGTGTTGATGAATTAAAAGCGAAAGGATTAAAGCATTTTATTCATATGAAATCGAACTTAATTGAAACACTTCAAGGATTTCAAAACGAATTGGGAATTTAATAAATAGATATTAGTATCAAGAATAGAGAATCAAGACAAAAATCAAATGCATAATTTTAAGGAATTAATTGTTTGGCAAAAGGCTCGGAAGTTAGTAAAGGAGATTTACTTAATTGTAAACTCTCTTCCTGATGAAGAGAAGTTTGGAATTAATTCTCAAATAAAAAGAGCAAGTGTTTCAATTCCTGCAAATATAGCAGAAGGTGCAGGAAGAAATACTGACAATGATTTTGGAAGGTTCTTAGATATTGCGAATGGTTCAAGTTTTGAGCTTGAAACTTTATTGATTCTTGCTGTTGATTTAAATTATTTATCAGAAATAAAATTTAATTTAGTTTTAAAAGATATTGAAGAAATTCAAAAAATGATTTACAGCTTGAGAAATAAGATGAAAAAGTCTTAATACTCAAGTCTCAAATCTCAATACTAAAAATTATGAAACCAAATTTTAATAATATAAATTTAGATCTTCCCAAGTCAAAATATGATTCAGCTAAAGACTGGGAAAAAGAAAACGAAATAAAGGAGAATTGGAAAACTCCAGAGCAGATTGATGTAAAAAATGCTTATACTAAGGATGATTTAGAAGGCATGGAGCATTTAAATTATGCTGCAGGTTTAGCTCCTTATTTACATGGACCATATTCTGCAATGTATGCAATGCGTCCTTGGACCATTCGTCAATACGCAGGATTTTCAACTGCTGAAGAATCAAATGCATTTTACAGAAGAAACTTAGCTGCTGGTCAGAAAGGTTTATCTATTGCATTCGACCTTGCTACTCACCGTGGATATGATTCAGATCATGACCGTGTTGTTGGTGATGTTGGAAAAGCTGGTGTTGCTGTAGATTCTATCTTAGATATGAAAATATTGTTCGATCAGATTCCTTTAGATAAAATGTCTGTATCGATGACAATGAATGGTGCTGTACTTCCAGTATTAGCATTTTACATTGTTGCAGGTTTAGAACAGGGAGTTCCATTAGAGAAATTAAGTGGTACTATTCAGAATGATATCTTGAAAGAGTTTATGGTGCGTAACACATACATTTACCCACCAGAATTCTCAATGAAAATTATTGCTGATATTTTTGAGTACACTTCTAAAAATATGCCTAAGTTTAATTCTATCAGTATTTCTGGTTATCATATGCAAGAAGCCGGAGCTACTGCCGATATTGAGTTAGCTTATACTTTAGCCGATGGTTTAGAATATTTACGTACTGGTGTTAATGCAGGTATGGATATTGATACTTTCGCACCACGTTTATCGTTCTTCTGGGCTGTTGGAATGAATCACTTTATGGAAATTGCAAAAATGCGTGCTGGTCGTATGCTTTGGGCGAAATTGGTAAAACAGTTTAATCCAAAGAATCCAAAATCGATGGCATTACGTACTCACTCACAAACTTCAGGTTGGAGTTTAACAGAGCAAGATCCATTTAATAATGTTGCTCGAACATGTGTTGAAGCAATGGCTGCTACTTTGGGTCACACACAATCATTACATACCAATGCTTTAGATGAAGCTATTGCATTACCAACAGAATTTTCAGCTCGTATTGCCAGAAATACTCAGATTTATATTCAGGAAGAGACTCAAATTTGTAAAGCTGTTGATCCATGGGCAGGTTCTTACTATGTTGAGAAATTAACTCAGGAAATTGCAGATAAAGCTTGGACTTTAATCGAAGAAGTTGAGAAACTTGGTGGTATGGCAAAAGCAATCGAGACAGGTATTCCAAAAATGCGTATCGAAGAAGCTGCTGCACGTAAACAAGCAAGAATCGATACAGGTAAGGATACAATTGTTGGTGTTAACAAATACAGATTAGAAAAAGAAGATCCAATTGATATTTTGGATGTTGATAATACTGCTGTTCGTGAAGCTCAATTAAAAAGATTAGCTAAATTGCGTGCTGAACGTAACGAAGAAGAAACACAAGCTGCATTAAGAAAAATTGAAGAATGTGCTGCTTCAGGTAAAGGAAACTTACTTGAGTTAGCTATTGATGCTGCTAAAAAACGAGCTTCTTTAGGTGAAATTTCAGATGCTTGTGAAAAAACGGCAGGAAGATATAAAGCTGTAATAAGATCAATAACAGGAGTTTATATGTCAGAATCAAAAGATGATGCAAATTATAATAAAGCGAAAGAGCTGGTAGAAAAATTTGCTGAGCAGGAAGGTCGCCAGCCAAGAATAATGATTGCAAAAATGGGCCAAGATGGACACGACCGTGGAGCGAAAGTTGTTTCAACTGGTTATGCCGATTTAGGTTTTGATGTTGATATTGGACCATTATTCCAGACTCCGGCTGAAGCTGCCAAACAAGCAGTTGAAAATGATGTTCACATCATGGGAGTTTCTTCTTTAGCTGCGGGACACAAAACATTGGTTCCTCAGGTTATGGAAGAACTTAAAAAACTTGGTCGTGAAGATATCATGATAATAGTTGGTGGAGTTATTCCTGCACAGGATTATAAATTCTTATATGACGCAGGTGTTGCAGGTGTATTTGGACCTGGAACTCAAATTCCTGTTGCTGCAATCAAGATGCTTGAAATCATGCTTGGTGAAGAATAAAAATTAAATCTCAATTATACTTTTATATGAAAGGCCTGACATTTTTTGTCAGGTTTTTTTCTTTTTTAGAAAAGCTTATAGCCTTTAGTTATTAGCTTTTGGCTTAAGAAAAATTTCTAAAAGCTAAGAGCTAAGAGCTAATAGCACTTTAAATTTCTGTCAACTCTTTCAATTTTGATCTAATTTTCAGTAAATTTAAAAGATTAAACTCAACCAGATATCATTATGAAAAAGCTCTTCATCATTAGTATTTTTCTATTTGTAAATTTCCAGGTTATTTATTCACAAGGAATTCAGGAAATGCAATGGGATAATGATTTCCAAATACACATCTCCTTAGCAAATGATTCTAATTATATGTTGGATATAAAGGAATTACATCATACGAATGTAGAAGAAAATACTTCAACTTCATTTACTTATTTACCAACAAGACTTGAAAATGAGTTTGTTCAAAGATTAAAACAAACAGAAGTTGATACGTCTGCAATTACTAACGAAAAAATTATTGAATCGAATAAAACTCTGTGGAGTGCACTACATGCTTCTCTTGGTGGAGGATGGGTGCATTTTGTGAATTGTCTTTTGTATTCATTGGAAACAGGATATTTAGATATCACTTCTCCTCTAATGAAACGTCCGGAAAGTGATTGGAAGCCCAATCCAATGACAGAATCTTATAAAAGAACACGTAAGTGGAAGTATTATGTTCCTGTAAATCAAAAGTTAGCAATTAAAGAATATAAAATAAAGAAGAGTAACAATAATTTGGCTCATTTAAATGATGTTCCGGGAGAGTTTATTGATTTGTTTATGAGTGCTAGTCAAAAACAATATAATCAGCTTAATCAAATACATAAAAGCAGGGCAAAGGCAAGAATTGATTTGGTAAAAATATTAGTTGGAGCAAACTATTTAGGAGAAACACAGATAAAATACATTAAATCTATGGTTCTGAAGGCAATGGTTGATTATGCCGAGGATCAATTACCTTCCGTTATTATTTTCGACAATTTTAATGCTGCAGTTGCAATGAGTCTAAATGAAACTGGATATCAGGTTGATAAAATTGTTTTTGCTGATGAGCGGTTTATTTCAATAGATACTCGAATGATGAGGATTAATCAGATTAATAAGATTGTAGCACAAATCAATGATGTGAATAAAGAAGTTTTTCAGCAAAAACTAAAATCGTATTATAATTAGATAATATATAATTTTCTGAAAGCCCTATTTCCTGTTAAAAGGAATCTGGTAATAAATGTAATAGTTAACACCAAGCTTTACTGCTCCTGAGTATTTTCCAAATCCCGGAATATTATATGGAATGAAATTTTCGTCTATACTAGACACCTTTATCTTAACCAAAGCAGACCAGCCCAAATAAACATTTTTTAAAACCTCTCCTTTTAAGCCAAATGATGCTTCAAACCAATAAAAGCTATATGCAGTATTTTCAATAGATGATTGGAATGTACCCCAACGTTCACTTTCAATAATAATATCACTGGCAGATTGCGTAAAATTGGAATTTCCAATGCGAAAACCAATACCTAAAAAATCAGAAGGGTATTTTTTTAAGAGGTTATAATCCATTCCGGCTTTGATGAAATATCCATCAGAAATATAGTTATAGCTATCTTTATTTAGTGTTGCTTTTGCATAACCAGCTTCAACGACTCCAAAATATTTATTGCTAAGGTTCAAATCAACAGAACTTTCATACGAAATCCGTTCTGGTTTAAAGATATAATCGGAAAAACGGCCGATATTTAAGCCAAATCGAACTCCTTTAATTTGCAAAGGTTCTTTTATTTCTTCCTGTACAAAAAGTTCATCTTTCTGTTCCTGATCTTGCGCCCTTGTAATAGTGCAAACAAGAGAAAGAAAAAGTATACTAAAGATATATTTGAATATAGCCTTCTTCATCTGTTGTTAATTCATTATTTACAAGAGTCAAAGAATCAATTAGATTCCATGTATTCTTAAAACTATCTATGGTGAAATTAAATATGAACCCACATTCGGGAGATAGAAAAATCATCTCACTTTGGTGGTAAAATATGATTGTATCTTTTTCGGTTGTTCGTTTAGATGTTATAATAATTTCTGTAAAAACATCGTTAGGAGAAAGAGAATAACTGATGCTTCCAGAAATACCTTCTTCAAGGTAATGAATACTGTCAGTCCACGCTGGTGAATATACGGACATACTATCCAGAAAACCAATATTTATAAGGTTTGTATCAACAACATTAACCTCGGTTATTAAAAAAGTTTCCGTATCAAAAACACACTCATCGCTTGTACAGGATAAAAAATAGATTGCTGTAGCTGCAATTAAAAATATGTTTCTAATTATTCTCATTTATTTTCAAGATAATTTTTAAAAAGGCAAAAGTAAGCGAATATGTAAATCAATCATTATTTTTTGATGAATTTCTTTAGGTAAAGTTCTTCGCCATCAAATTCAGCGTATGTGAAATGACCTAACCAGTCTCCAAGATTTATATAGCGACTTTGGTCATTTAGTTTAAGATCCAAAGGATAATGCCTGTGTCCGAAAATCATAAAATCATAATTTTCTTTTTCCAATAGTTTTTTTGAATAAAGTATCAGCCATTCCTTATCTTCTCCTTCAAAAGGTCTTGTTTCTCTTGAATATCTGCTATGTGTAGACCATGAATTAGCTATCCATATTCCAATATTTGGATGAAATCGAGCAAATAACCATTGTGAGAATCGACTGGCGAATATTCTCTTTAAGAACTTATATGATCTATCTCCTGGTCCTAAACCATCACCATGAGCAAGGTAAAATTTTTTGCCGGAGAAATCTTTAACTAAGGGTTTTTTATGAAGGATTACGCCAGTTTCTTTTGGGAGATAATCAAATATCCACATATCGTGATTTCCTGTAAAAAAGTGAACAGGAATTCCCGAATCTGTTATTTCACAAAGTTTTCCAAGGAAACGCGAAAATCCACGAGGAATAGCACGTTTGTATTCAAACCAAAAATCAAAAATATCACCTAAAAGGATTATTTCTTCGGCATCGGATTTTATAGTATCGAGCCAGTTTACAAATAATTTTTCCCGTTCAAGACTTTTTTCGTAATTAGGGAGTCCTAAGTGTACATCAGATGCAAAGTATATTTTCTTTTTCTGATTCAAGTTCAAATTATTTTAATGCATACTCAAAGGTACTTATTAATTGTTTCTTTGTAGGATTAACTAAAATAATATCTCCTTCCGGATTTATCAGATAGCTTGTTGGAAGCGTTTTTACATTATAAATTCTTGCATAATACGAGCTTCTTCCGTTCAAGTCAATAACATTAATCCATGGTAATTGATCAAATTTTATAGCACGCAACCAGCTTTCTCTTTTAGTGTCAAGTGAAACTTCATAGATTTCGAATCCTCTAGCATGATATTTTTTATAAATATCAAGTAGAGTAATATTTTTCTTTATGCTTTCTTCGTTCCAAGATGCCCAAAAATTAATCAATATGTATTTTGAATTAATACTGTTAATTGAAATACTGTCTCCCCTTTGATCAGGTAATATTATTTCAGGAACACCAACAGCTTCTTTGTCTTTCACAAATTCATTCAGAATATTATTAGACTTTATTTGATTGTATGTTTTTAAAAGAAACTCTTTGTCAGCTAACAATGATTTTACATGTATCGATTCAGGATATTTTTCACCTAAAGATTCTGATACTATTTTTAGGTACTGTAGGTCTCTGTTTTTATATAAAACATAGTTTTCATCATCGTATTTCTGATAAAGAGCAACGACAGCAGCTAAACTGTTTAAATTATTTATGATAAATGCTATTGAAGAATCTCTTTGACGGTTAACTATATTGGCATAAGCCGTATTAATTTCATTGATCTTTAAATTATAATCAGGATCATTTTTTATTTTTTCAGCATAATTAAGAACAGAATCTAATTTTGATTTGGTTTCAGTAAGTTGGGTATTGATTTTTTGAACCAATAAAGAACCTTCAGAACCCTTAATATCTGAATTACTAAGGTAAGATGCTTCTGCAGTTACCATTATTTTCTCCCCAGGCTCTATAAGCAATGTAAGAAAATTGTTTTTTGAAACAGATAAATTATAAAATCCTGGAATATCTGCTGTAGATTTAAATTTAAAATTCCCGTCTTTATCTGTTTTTATGGTTTTAATATCTTCTGTTCCATTAATTATAAGCCTACTCAAAGTAAGATCTTTCTCAGCACCATCTTTTATGATACCATTAATTTCAAACTGGCTCGATTTATTACAAGATGATAATATCAGGATAGTTAAAATAAAATAAAAAAAGCGTTTCATTCTAATTGTTTATTTACACATTAATTTTTATCAAATCCGGCTATTCCTTTTCAAAAATAACCGGATAATATTTTTTTGCAGATGCTAAGTTAATCAAATATTTCTGAAAGTTTTGCTTCAAGAGCATCGCCTCTTAAGTTTTTAGCAATAATTCTACCATTTCTATCAAGCAAAAAATTTGCAGGAATTCCTTGAACACCATATTGTTGAGCTGGAGTAGAATTCCAGTATTGTAAATCACTAACATGAATCCAGGTAAGCTCATCCTTTTCAATGGCATTAACCCAAGCATCTTTTTTCTTATCAAGTGATACCTGGAATATCTCAAATCCTTTTTCGTTATACTTTTTATAATTTTTTACTAAAATAGGATTTTCAACTCTACATGGTCGGCACCACGAAGCCCAGAAATCAAGTAGAACATATTTCCCTTTTAATGAAGAAAGTAAGATGGTATCACCATCTGGAGATGGTAGAATTATTTCTGGAGCTAATTTGCCTATACCTGTGATATTATCAGATTCTAGTTCCGAATTAATCTGACGCTTCATTTCTGACATTTGTGAATGGAGAGCTTTAACAGCTTCAGAAGTAGGATAAAGACTCACTAAGGAGGAATCAACAAGTTCGAAATACTCCAAATGATCATTAGGATTTAGAACATATCTTCTCGGAGCAATTTGCTGATAAAGAGCCATTAGTCCGGCTAATGAGCTTGAATTATCAATAATAAATAATTTAGTAAATTCTGTATGATCCAGAATTATTTGTTCTGAAACTTGTCGGAGCGAGTCCCTTACTTTGTAAATTTCCGATTTTCCGATTAAAGACTGGTAGTATATTCCAAGTGAATCCAGTTTGTCAACACTTGCATCCAGATTTTTTCGTAATTCCAGAATTTTTTTGCTTTCAGGAGATCCTTCAACTAATGGATTATTTGCTAAATCAGCTCCATTTGCATGAATAGTTATTTGTTCTAAAGGATTGACAATTAAGGTTATGTAGTTATTGGATTCTGTTCGTAATGCATAAAACTTTGGAATATCCGTTTTTCCTTTAAAAGAAAAAGATCCTTCATCATTCAGAATAACTGAATCAACGAAATTTATATTACTGGTCTGAAGTTCTGCAAGATATAGCTTAACTCCGTTTGCATTTTTTACTGTACCTGTAATTGTAAAAAACTCAGGTTCTGGCTCACAAGAAATAATAATGCTTGCAATAAACAGGAAAAGAAAGAATTTTTTAATCATGATTAAGTCTTAATGGTTAACTTGTAATTATTATTGCCATTTATAAAGCTTTTATAACGACGTCAAAATTAGTTTTATTTTGTGATATTAATCTATTTAGCAAAACTTTTTAGCGAAGTACGGAATTATTACTTGTACATGTCTAAACGATAAAATATCTTAAAATAGTTTATTTTTTATATTTTTGTCAACCTAAATTAGTGAAATCCGTGATAATTCATACTGATATACATAAATTAAAAATTAATAATCCGGTTCTAACAATTGGAGTATTTGATGGTGTTCATCAGGGACATCGTAAAGTTCTCGATAGATTAAAGGATATTGCAAAGGAAAAGAATGGTGAATCCGTGGTTTTAACTTTATGGCCGCATCCAAGAATTGTTCTCGACAAAGATATTGAAAATCTTAGACTGCTTAATAATATTGAAGAAAAGAAGCTTTTACTTTCAAAAACTGGAATAGATCATTTAATTGTTGTTCCGTTTACAAAGGAATTTGCTGAGTTATCAGCTTGTGAATTTATTGAAGAATATCTGGCAAAGAAAATAAAAGTAAATCATTTGGTTGTAGGATATAATCATCAATTCGGAAAAGACCGAAAAGCAGGATTCGAATTTTTAAACCAATGTGCAAAGAAATTTGGATTTAGTATTGAAAAACTGGATGCTAAGCTTGTCGAAAACGATGCCGTTAGTTCAACAAAAATTAGAAACTTCCTAACTTCAGGAGATTTGAATATAGCTAATAATTATCTTGGTTATGAGTATTTTATAAGCGGACATGTAATTGAAGGAAACCAAATTGGAAGAAAAATAGGATTTCCAACAGCGAATATAAAAATTCCTGAACCATACAAACAGGTTCCAAAAGATGGAGTTTATGCTGTGCGTGTAAAGCTCAATGGAAACTCTTACTTTGGGATGTTAAATATAGGTTCTCGTCCTACTATTGAGCCTGAATTAAGATCGAAAAATATTGAAGTACATATACTTAATTTCGATCAGGGGATATATAATCAGACAGTTACAGTTTCTTTTGTGAAAAGAATCCGAGACGAAAAGAAATTTAACGGATTGGAGGAGCTTACACTTCAATTAGAAAAAGATAAAAAGGAGGTTCTGCAAATATTTAATGATGCTTAATTAAACATTTCGTCAATATTAATCGTATAGTTTTAAACGATATAGATTTTTTAATGTAATTTTGCAATCCCGATTAGAAAATAAAATTTAATTAATTATAAAACATAAATTATGGAAATTGAAGGAACAATGGTTGACAGTTTACCTTATAAAGTTAAAGATCTTAGTCTTGCTGAGTACGGAAGAAAAGAGATAGAGATAGCAGAAAAAGAGATGCCGGGTTTAATGTCGTTGCGCGAAAAATATGGTACAGAAAAACCATTAAAAGGAGCAAGAATTACCGGATCATTACATATGACAATCCAAACAGCAGTACTTATTGAAACTTTAGTTGAACTTGGTGCTGATGTACGTTGGGCAAGTTGTAATATCTTCTCTACTCAAGATCATGCAGCTGCAGCAATTGCTGAAGCAGGAATTCCTGTATTTGCCTGGAAAGGCGAAACTCTTGAAGAGTATTGGTGGTGTACAAATCAAGCACTTACTTTCCCTGGAAGCAAAGGTCCAAATCTAATTGTTGATGATGGTGGCGATGCTTCTATGATGATTCAAATTGGATATAAAGCTGAAAACGATGCTTCATTTTTAAATGATGAGCCAAAAGCAATTGATGAAAAAGAACTTTATAAAAGTCTTCTTAAAACTTTAGAGCAGGATAACCAAAAATGGCACAATTTTGTTAAAGAATTAAAAGGAGTTTCTGAAGAAACAACAACCGGAGTTCATCGTTTATACCAAATGATGGAACGTGGCGAGCTTCTTTTTCCTGCAATTAATGTTAACGATTCTGTTACAAAATCAAAATTTGATAATTTATACGGATGTCGTGAATCATTGGCTGATGGTATAAAGCGTGCAACAGATGTGATGTTGGCAGGAAAAGTAGTTGTAGTTTGTGGTTATGGTGATGTTGGAAAAGGATCAGCAAAATCAATGCGTTCATATGGAGCAAGAGTTATTGTAACTGAAATTGATCCTATTTGTGCATTACAAGCATCAATGGAAGGATTTGAAGTTAAACCAATTGAGGAAGCTCTTGACGAAGGAAATATATTTGTTACAACAACAGGTAATAAAGATGTAGTAACTGCTGATCATATGGCAAAAATGAAAGATCAGGCAATTGTTTGTAATATTGGTCATTTCGATAACGAAATTCAGGTTGATCAGCTAGAGAATTATCCTGGAATTAATAAAATAAACATTAAACCTCAGGTTGATAAATATGTTTATCCTGATGGACATGCAATTTTCTTGCTTGCAGAAGGTCGTTTAGTAAATCTTGGTTGTGCAACAGGGCATCCTTCATTTGTAATGAGTAACTCATTTACAAACCAAACTTTAGCACAAATAGAACTTTGGAAAAACAATTATGATATTGATGTATATCGTTTACCAAAATATTTAGACGAAGAAGTTGCAAGATTACACCTTGAACAAATAGGAGTTAAATTAACAAAATTAACTGCCGACCAAGCAGAATATCGTGGTATTCCTGTTGAAGGTCCATATAAGGCAGATCATTATAGATATTAGAAATATGATTATAAGAATTGAAAGCCTCCCGAAACGGAGGTTTTTTTTAGTTTGTTACCCGAACAGTATTTACACCATCAAAAGTGCAACTGTATCTTTTTAATGGATATACAGCTGGTCCCAGATAAACCGTTCCTGCAATATCGTTATTTACCATCCAAAATTTTGAACTACAACAAGGACATTCCAACATGCTGTCATCATTTGCAAGAACGCATGTGCGTGATGCTTCGTGAGTACAGGCTCTATCAAAAGCCAGAAAACTATTGAAATCGGCTCTGTAAATAATTAAACCTCCAATACCATATCCATCAACAAGAACATAATTGCCAACCAAAACATTACCAAGCTGAGTGTTAAGTGCGAGATTTGCATAAACTGAAACATAAGGAAAAGGTATTTCGTCTTTATCACAACGAACAAAAATGAAAAGGAACAGTATCGGTATTAAAAAAAATCTTAAATTTGATTTTGAAATTACTTTCTTCATATTCTGAATAAATTAATATTACAAAAATAAGCAAATGCTTTTCAAATTAAAGCAATCGTTCTTTATAATTATAAGTTTGATAATTCTTAATGCTTGCCATACAAGATGGGCTGCAGATAGCTTTATTAAACCAAAGTCCAATAAAGAGCAAATAAAAAAGGATAAAAGAAAGGCAAAAAGAAAAAAGGAATATCAACTACAGGTAGAAAAAGATAGAGAAAAGCAGTATAATAAGCAGGCAGCTAGTACTAAAAAAACGTGGAATGAAAATACTGAAAAATCTGAGAGTTGGCGTAAAAATGAATTTCATTATAAATCGTTTGGTGATAGAATAAGAACTTTTTTTGAACGTTTTAAGAGAGAATCCAACCCTAATGATGGATTGTATACGAAAGAATTAGCTAAAAAGAACACCAAGAAAAAAAGCAAAGAGCAAATAGCCAAAGAGAATATCCAAAGAGAAAAGCAGATAAGGAAACAAAAAATAGCTTTACAAGAGAAGAAGGAAAGAGATCAGAAGAAAAGGGAAGAAGAAAAAGTAACAAAAGAATTAAGAATAGCTAAAGAGAAAGTAAAACGAGAGAAGCTGAAAAAGCAGCAAAAGATTGAATTGCAGAAAAGAAAGAAAAGTGATCAGAAGAAACAACAAAATAAGAGAGTAAAAGAAGAATTCAGAAAAGACAGAGAGAAAGTAAAAAAAGAGAAAGAGAAAAAGCAACAAAAGAATAGATTTCTGGAGAAAAGAAAAAGAGATCAAAAGAAACAAAAGAATGAGAAAGCAAAAGAAGAATCACAAAAAGCAAGAGAAAAAGTAAAACGAGAGAAGCAATATAAGCAACAAAAGAAAAAGTTGCAGGAGAAAAAGGAAAAAGACAAGAAGAAGCAACAGAAAATAAAAGAAAGGGAAAAGTCCAGAAATTTTCGAGAGAAAGTAAAAAGAGAAAAGCAGAATAAGAAAAATAAAGTTAAATTGCAGAAGAAAAAAGAAAGAGCAAAGAAAAGCAGACAAACAAAATAAATAATTATGGAAGATATTTTCGATAGTTTAATATACATAATCATAGCCATTGTTGCATTTGCAATTTCTATTCTTGGGAAAAAGAAAAAGAAACAAAATCAAACATCTTTTAAAAGCCAAGAGGGTTATAATAATTCTGAAAAAGAAGAAGATTCGCTTTTACCAAATCTGGAGAAGCTTATAAGAGAGCAGGTGGGAATTCAAGATCCTTATACTTATGAAGAAAAATATATAGAACAAGAAGAAGTAATTCAGGAAGAAAAACCTTCAGATATTTTAGATGTTGTTCCTCCGGAAATGTTAGACAATAAAGAAGATGTTCCGTATAGTATAGAATACGAAGATACCAGTGAAATTTTTAAAGATGCAATAAAAGACTCAGATCTTACTATTGAAGATAACAATGAAATATTGGAAAATTTTAATCTTCGTGATGCAGTTATTTTTTCCGAAATAATAAATCGAAAAGAATTTTAGCACTTTTTTCTTAATAAACAGCATGTTAAGGAAATAAGAATCAATAAAAATTATGTGGTTATAGATTTTTTTGTTTAAATTTGCAGTGAGAAGAAGAGTTCCTGCTGCGTTATGGAATTCTTCTTTATTTATTGATATTAGTGACAAATTAAAATACAATTAAAAATTATTACAAAATGACAAAAGTTTCTTACGTTACAGCACAGGGGTTGGAAAGGTTAATGAAGGAATTAGAACAATTAGAGACTGTCGAACGACCATCGATTTCACAGCAAATTGCTGAAGCTAGAGATAAAGGCGACTTGTCTGAAAATGCTGAATATGATGCTGCAAAAGAAGCTCAGGGTATGCTCGAGCTGAAAATCAGCAAGCTAAAAGATGCTATTGCAAATTTAAGAATATTAGATGAATCGAAACTAAATACTGATACTGTTCAGATTTTAAATAAAGTAAAAATAAAGAACAGAACAAATGGCGCTATTATGGAATATACCATAGTTTCAGATAGCGAAGCGAACCTGAAAGAAGGCAGAATGTCTGTTAATACTCCAATTGCAAAAGGCTTATTAGGGAAAAAAGTTGGAGATGTTGCCGAAGTTGAAGTGCCATCAGGAAAAATGGAATTTGAGATTATTGAAATTTCACTATAAAATTAAAACTTATGGCCTCCATATTTACAAAAATTGTTAATGGAGAAATTTCTTCTTATAAAATTGCTGAAAACGAAAATTATTACGCTTTTCTTGATATTTTCCCTTTAGCAAAAGGGCACACGCTTGTTATTCCCAAAAAAGAAATCGATTATTTATTTGATCTGGATGATGAAACTCTTAAAGGATTAACAGTTTTTTCAAAACGTGTGGCAAAAGCAATTGATAAAGCAATTGATTGTAAGCGGGTAGGAGTTGTTGTTCTTGGATTAGAAGTTCCGCATGCTCATATTCATTTAATTCCTTTAAACAATGAGGCAGATGCATGCTTTTCTCAACCGAAACTTAAACTATCTGAAAACGAGTTTAAAGAGATAGCTGAAAAGATCAAATCAGCGTTCGAATAATAAAACACCGTTCTAAAAATATAAACATCCGAAGTTTTTATAAACTACGGATGTTTTCATTTAATATTCATTCCTGAGTGTTATTTATTATATTTACTTTTCCTGCCCGCTTGCATTTAGCTCTTTTTGGTTGCTGTTTTTATTCTTTTTAGTGAAAACAATAAAAGTAAAAAGATAAGTAGGATCTCCCGTTGAAGTCATATTTTTAACTTCATACCCTTTTTCACTCATCTTGTTTAAATGCTCGGTTATTACTTTCTGATTTTCAATTAGAATATCGTTATTGCTTAAAGCGTTGCCAAATGCTTTCCAATTCTTCAATGGAATTATCTCACTTTCTCCGGTTTCGTAAACCAATACCATCCTTGATAATTCCTTACTTTGTGATTCGAAAATTCTTGCTGATGCATATTTATTAATTTTTTGTGCTTGTGCCGAAATTGCTATAAGCACGAATAATCCGATTGTTAAAAGCTTCTTTTTCATAATGTTACAGTTTTTATATGTAATTAAAACACTTAAATGGCTCCCAAGTAGTTATTTCAAATACAACTTGTACATTTTATGCAAAAAAATAGAATACAAGTTAATTTTTAAATTAATATTCTTTTTGCAGTTATATACTCGTTATTTACAGTAATAAAATATGAAGCTAATAAATTTTTTTGATATTACAAAGCATTGTTTCCCAAGAACTTCTGATATTTTTACTTTTTAGAATTGATTTCAGTGTGCAGATTTCTAATATCGTAATTTTCAGTAAATATGAAGATTGCATTCGGTATAACTCTTTGTTATGTCTCCACAATAAAAAGTTTCAACTATTTACTTATTTATTATTTTAATATTTATGATTTCTGAATTGTTGCCTACACGTATAGGCATAGCTGCTGTTCCGTATCCTGATGAAATATAAAAATGTGTATTCTCCTTTTTCAAATATCCCCAATCTTCTTCAAAAAGCAATCCGGTTATATAGTTAAATGGCCAAATTTGTCCGTTATGTGTATGTCCTGAAAATTGTAAGTCAACGGCATATTCGGCGGTTTTTTCTAACTTATACGGCTGATGATCTAACAAAAAGACCGGAAGATTAAAATCAATATCTTTTGTTAATTCATCTAATGATTTCCGTTCTTTACCGTTTATACTTTTCCCTTCAATATCATCTCGGCCGATTATATAAAATTTATCGTTAATTTTTAGAGTCGTGTCTTTTAGCATGCGAATCCCGTTATTCTCAAAATAATCTAAATCCTTATATGCTCTGCTAATATATTCGTGATTACCCAAACAAGAATATACTCCGTATTTTGGATTCAACTCTCCAAAAGATTCCAAAAGATTGAAGTGTTTTACTACATTAAGATTGTCGTCAATTATATCTCCGGCAATTATAACTAAATCAGGATTAAGCTCATTTATAGTTTTTATTAATCGCTGTGTTTTTGATTTATTCACCATAGTGCCAAGATGAATATCACTTATGGCAACTATGTTTAAATTATCGAACCCTGCTTTTGCTTTATTTATTGTAATGTCAAGGTTCTTAACTTTTGGAGTTCGCGCATTGAAAAATCCGTAAACAAATAATGAAGAAATAGTTACAAGCGAAATAATACCAATAATAAATTTTGTTTTTTGATAATTGGCTGTAAGAATATTAGGGTAAAAAGGAATAATATAATTTATTAAACGAATAAAATCGAATAAAATAACAAAAAGTAAGGCATACAAAAATAATCCCAGATCGACTGAACCTATTTTTACGAGAGTATTACTTAAAAATCCAATTGAATATGATTCAATTATTTTTCCAAGTAAAAAAGATGACATTAAGAAAATATACAAAATCATAACAAGTTTTGAGTTCAATAAAGTCCAAGAAAAAGCTTGTAATGATCTGATATAAACATAATATCCTGCGGAACCGAATATTATTAAAAAAATTGAAATTATAATTGCTATTCTCATTTTTATAAGTGCTTTTGTTTGATTATTTGTTTTACTAAAAGAGAGATTTTATATTCGACTCAAATATGTGCAAGTTTCTTAATCTCCGAATTCTCAATGATTTTTACTTTTTCTTTTTGATATATTGAATTTATCATTGCCAATCCCAATTCTTCGGAAGTAATAACAGTTTTAGGAAAAAATGTTTTAAGAACAGGATAGAAAAACCAATCGAAATATTTATTTAATGAATATGACGGCTTTACACCTTCTAATGCCTTAATATAAGCCGGACGAAACAGAGAAAGGCTTTTAAACGGATATTTTCTCAATACATTTTCTGCTTTGCCTTTTACACGTGCCCAATTAGTTCTGCTTTTTTCAGTTTCGTCGGTGCCTGCTCCTGAAATAAAAGCAAATCTAATATCCGGGTTTTGCTTACTTAATACTTCGGCAACTGCAACGGTATAATTATAAGTAATATCATAATATATTTCTTTAGACATTCCAACCGACGATACTCCGAGACAATAAAAACAAGCATTATAGCCTTTAAATTCGTTTTCAATTTCAGAATAATCAAGAAAATTATCATGAATTATTTCCTTGATTTTTTTATTTTTAATACCACAACTTCTTCTTCCTACTATTAATATTTCTTCTATAACCGAATTTTTCAGGCATTCAGTTAAAACACATTGTCCGACCATTCCCGTTGCTCCAAATAAAATTACTTTCATAATGCAGTTATTTTTTATTTAAATTATTTTCCAATTGGCATCAGATATAAAGGTTTTTCTCCTTTCTTTAATGGCAACAGTTTTTCTATTTCATTATGTTTTATCCAGGCCAGCATAACAGTACCAAGCTTAAGTGCTGCTGCTGCAAGATAAATATTCTGAGCAACTGCTCCTGCTGTGGCATGTGTCCAAATCTTTCTGCTCTCATTATCTATTGAAGCAGGATAGTTATCAATATCAGCTGTCATGATGATAACATTTGCAGCATTTTCTACAAAATCCTGATGAGCGATTTTATCTCTTATATCGTCTTCTGAAATTGATTCCAGACTTTCATTTTCTCCATTATAAAGTCTTACACCATCCTTTGAAGCAACATAAAGACTTATTATTACATCTCCTAACGGCATCGGTGCGGTTCTACCGCGATTTTCCCTGTTTTTACCAATTCCTGCCCATAGAACTTTTAATAAATTCTCTTCCGGCATCTCAATATTTCCATATTTCCTTGTCGTCATTCTTTTGGAAAGCGCATCGCTAAGATCTACATTAAACGTTTTTACCATTTTAATTTGATGTTAAATTTCTTTTTGAATAGTATTTGGATACATCCTAATTATTCCATTTTTCTTCGTTTTCTTCCAGCAGTCTTTTGGTTTTTTTAATAACATAATTCCCATTTCTTTGAAATACGGGTATTGCACGTCCTCTTTTTATGTAAATATGGTCAACCATTGTACCACCTTTGCTTGATATTAAATTACTAAATTCATCAATGTCTTCCTGCTTAAAACGACTATTGAAAGTACTAAACAAAACTACCTTTTTGTCTGTAAAATCATTGTTTTTCACAAAAGTCCAAAGCGGCGGTGCAGGACGATACCACCATATCGGCGAACCTATAAACACCAAATCATAGTCTTTCATATCATATACCATTGGTTCAATAGGCGATTCCGTATGGGCGTCTGCATCTCTTCCTGCATTTCTCCAACCTTCCCGGTCTCTGCTATATGCATCTGCTTCTATAAATTGCAATTCCGTATTGTACTGTTTTGCAATTTCTTTTGCCATTGCTTCTGTATTTCCGTTACGTGAATAACACAACACCAATACATTTGTTACTTTACTTTCGTCTCTGATATACTCCCCACTATCGAAATGAGAAAAATCTTTTATAAAAACTGATAAACCACCCGTAATAATTCCGGCAACAATGATTATGACTACTATCCAAATCGACTTTTTCATATTGATTAATATTTTAACATAATTCCTTTAGTCTTTCTTTCAATTCTTTAATATCACTTTCAACTTGTGGATTCTTCATAACATCAAAGCTTCCAAAACCTTTTAGTATTTCGTATCCGCAGAATTTATAAGCAATAGATATATTAATTAAGGCATCGTCAAGTGACTTCCCTTCAAGAAGAATTTGCTTATTATCACCAAAAGCTTCATCTGGTGCGTTCCATGTAGATGATAATAGGAATTTCTTTCCTTGTGCTAATCCACCAGTACCATATTGTTTTGATAAGTCAGTTCGCGTACGACCGTCGTCTATTAAAAGTCTCCCCTGTACTAAAGCTGCAGTGAAAACCTCATCGATATACTTTTTGTAAATCCAGGGAGCGCCAAACCAATATACAGGGGTTTGGGTGATTACCAAATCTGCCCATTCATGCTTAGAAATTTCTTCTTCAATATCGTATCCTTTTTCGATATAAGTAATTTGCACTTCACAATCTTTTGCCTCTAAAGTTTCTTTTGCTACATCCATAAAGGTTTGATTAAGTTTACCTTCGGCAAAACCTTCATATTTTTGATGAGCGTTAATAATTAATACTTTTTTCATTTTATTTGTTTTTATGTTCATTAATTCGGAACGAATGTTCGTTCCAGCACATGTATAAATTTTTTTAACTTTTTATTGCATCCCAGGCCATTAAAACAATTGCTTTCTTTCCATTTTCATCAATATTTGGACTTCTAAGAATACTTGAAGTTATGGCACCATTAGTAAATATTACTAACTGTAAAGTATCTATATCTTTAATAATACCTTCTTTTTTTCCTTTCTCAAAAATTTCCAGAACCGGATAAATTAATTCATTAACCTCATCTGATGCTTGTTTTGATATTTTTGGTGAATGTGAAAATATTTCCAGAAATGTGTATTCTAAGGGATTAGATACTGCAAAATTCATTGCCTTAAGCCATGTTTCTACAAATTGCTGTTTTACCGGAGCACTATGATTTAGTTCTTCAAGAATATTAGTAAATAGTTTGGTTTTTATTTCAACATATAGCTCATTAATTAATTCATCTTTCGATTGGAAATAATTATACATTGTTCCTATTCCACATTTTGCTTCTTTAGCAATCCATTTCATTGAGGAGGCTTGTTCTCCTTGCTCCACAAATAACTTTAATGCAGCTTTTAATATGTTGTCTTTTTTATTCACGATGCAAACATAATAACTTGGAATGAATATTCCAAATGTTTTTTAAATTTTTATTTTATTGATTATAATAAGGTGTTTTAATTACCCATTTAATTTTAAAGTTAAGAGAAAAAGATTTTCGTTAAAAAAAGTTAAATCAACAATCTTTTCTGTTATAAAACGTATAATATAACAAAGCCGGCTTTTAGCGAAAATTTGTGGGAAAGAAATGTTTAACCTTAAACCCTGATACCATGAAAGCAAAAAAATCGAAAAGAGCAAACCTCGAAAATTTACGGACTATTTTTATACAAATAGGTCTGGTGATTGCCCTCTCAGTAATTCTAGCTGCATTTGAATGGAAATCAAATGTTGAAATTCCAAAAGAATACATTATTAATACCAACTATGATGATTTATGTATTTTACCTCCGGTAACAAGGCCAAAAGCTGAAGTACCTAAAAAGGTTAAAGTGCCAAAATTTGAAATTACTCCGGATGAATTTGAAGTTCCTGAAGTTGATTTAAGTCTTTTAATCTCTGAAATAGGAGAAGGAGATGCAATTGAGATAATTGATTTTAAAGAGCCTGAAGAAGTGGTTGAAGAGCCAATTTATTATAAGGTTGAAGAGTATCCAAAATTTATGGGGAAAGACGATAATGCCTTTAGAAAATATATCATTGATAATATTAAGTTCCCTGTTGATGCTCAAGAAAATGGTTTAACAGGTAAAGTTCAAGCTCAGTTTGTTGTTGATTTAGACGGTTCGTTGTCACAAATTAAAATATTGCGTGGAGTACATTCTTCAATTGACAAAGAAGTATTACGAGTTATTCAAAATTCGCCAAAATGGGAGCCGGCAATTCAAGCGGGTAAAAATGTAAGAGCAATGTATGGAATAATAATATCATTCGAATTACAATAAACAAAAGTTTAAGTTAATGAAAGCTGCATCCAATAAACTGGATGCAGCTTTTTTTATTTGCTATATAACCTAATTGCAAATTTATTACCTTTGCAAACACATTTTTTAATTAACAATCGAAAATAGAAAGATGCCCAAAAATATTAATACAGCGATTGAGCCCGAAAAGGCAGTGTTGGTTGGAGTAATAAATAAAGAACAAAACTCAGAACAAGTACAAGAATACCTCGAAGAGCTGGCTTTTCTTACGGAAACAGCTGGAGCTATTCCCGTAAAGCAATTTACTCAAAAGGTAAACATTCCAAATGCACGTACATTTATTGGCGAAGGGAAACTTGAAGAAGTAGAATATTACGTTAAGGATAATGATATTGATATGGTTATTTTTGATGATGATTTGTCGCCAACACAACTTCGTAATATTGAAAAAGTTCTTAGGTGTAAGATAATTGATAGAACGAATTTAATACTCGATATATTTGCAAAAAGAGCTCAAACGGCACATGCAAAAACACAAGTAGAACTTGCACAATATGAATATTTATTACCTCGGTTAACAGGACTCTGGACTCACTTGGAGCGTCAACGTGGAGGTATTGGAATGCGTGGTCCGGGGGAAACAGAAATTGAAACTGACCGCCGAATTATTCGCGATAAAATTTCACTTTTAAAGGAACAATTAAAAAAGATTGATAAGCAAATGGCAACTCAACGTAAGAATCGTGGTAAAATGATTCGGGTTGCATTGGTTGGATATACAAATGTTGGTAAATCAACCATAATGAATATGTTGAGCAAGTCAGCAATTTTTGCTGAGAATAAACTTTTTGCTACACTTGATACAACCGTACGTAAAGTTGTTATTGAAAATTTACCTTTTCTTTTATCCGACACTGTTGGATTTATTCGAAAACTTCCTCATAATTTGGTTGAATCGTTTAAATCAACTTTAGATGAAGTTCGGGAATCCGATATTTTACTTCACGTTGTAGATATTTCTCATCCTAATTTCGAAGATCAAATTCAAGTTGTACAAGAAACGCTAAAGGAAATAGGCTCTGCTGAAACTGAATCATATATTGTGTTTAATAAGATTGATGCCTATACTTTTGATAAAAAAGATGATGACGATTTAACTCCGAAGACTCAGAGTAATTATTCATTGGAAGAGCTTAAAAAAACTTGGATGGCAAAAAACAACGATCATTGTATATTTATCTCTGCCAAACAAAAAGCAAATGTTGAAAACTTCAAGAAATTAATTTACGACAAGGTTAAAGAGATTCACGCAGTTCGTTATCCTTACAATAATTTTCTTTATTAGATATTAGTATTGATACCTCTGGATTATACCAGATTCTTTTTAATCAAATACTCGGCAATCTGAATAGCGTTTGTTGCAGCGCCTTTACGTAAATTGTCTGAAACTATCCACATATCAAGACTATTGGCTTGAGATAAATCACGACGAATTCTGCCAACAAAAACATCATCTTTCCCATGAGCAAATTTTGGCATCGGGTAAATATTATTTGCTGGATCGTCCTGAACGGTTATTCCAGGAAAATCTGAAAGTGTTTTTTTTACTTCTGTAATATCAAAATCATTTTCGAATTCAATATTTACAGCCTCAGAATGTCCTCCATAAACCGGAATTCGAACAACAGTAGCTGTTACATTTATGCTTTGATCACCTAATATTTTTCGAGTTTCATTCACCAATTTGGTTTCTTCCGAAGTATATCCTGTTTCGTCAAAATCACCACCGTGTGGAATGCAATTTAAATCTATCGGATGCGGATAAGCCATCTCTCCTTTAATGCCTTTCCTTTCATTTTCAAGCTGTTCAGCCGCATTAACGCCTGTTCCGGTTACCGATTGGTAGGTAGAAACAACGAGCCTTTTTATTTTATATTTTTCGTGTAATGGAGCCAAAGCAAGAACCATCTGAATGGTTGAACAATTTGGGTTGGCAATTATTTTATCTTCTTTGTTTAATTCCGAAGCATTAATTTCCGGAACAACAAGTTTAATATTTTCGTGCATTCTCCAAGCCGATGAGTTGTCAATTACGGTTGTACCAACTTTAGCAAATTCTGGAGCCCATTTCAAGGATGTAGTTCCACCTGCAGAAAAAATAGCAATATCTGGTTTTAAGGAAATAGCCTGTTTTATTCCTATTACTTCAATTTCAGAATTATTGAAACTGATTTTTTTACCAATCGATTTTTCAGAAGCAACTACCAATACTTCAGTAAAAGGGAAGTTTCTTTCAACCAACATTTTTAACATTACCGTTCCTACCAATCCGGTTGCTCCTACAACAGCTATTTTCATTTTAAAAATTATTATATGTTATTTAAAAATACTCAAAATCATTTTTTGTATCTTTCAAAATTAAATATTTAATCGATATACTCATGATTAAAAGACTATTAATTCTGTGTTTGTTTTTCCCTGTAACTGTACTTGCCCAGTTAACTGACGATTTTGAAGATGGTGATATAACTAATTGGACCCAAAGTACAGCAGACCGTTGGGCAGCTTCAGATATAGATCCTCTAAACGGTTCGTATTCATTACAACATATATTTGATAATACTGTTGATGATAGAGATCGCATATCAGTTGAACTAGTGACATTAGATTTAAATGCTGGTATTACAAAATGGAGATTTAGGTTGATGCATGGTTATGATCCTTCTTCCTCAAATAATTGGGGTGTATTTATTACAAGTGATGCTAATTCAACACAAATGTATCCATCTGGCTCAGCTAATGGATATGTAGTGGGAGTAAATTATACAGGATTAACAGATACTTTAAAATTATGGAAGATTACCTCAGGAGGTGCAAGCGAGATTCTTAAAACTACAGTTAACTGGCAACAGGATGTAGGTACTACAGAAGCGCCTGCAATTGAGGTTTCAAGATCAGCTACTGGTGTTTGGGAAATTAATTATAATCTTGACGGAGATTTTAACAGTTTAGCAAATGTTGGTTCTGGATTTGAGGATTCATACTTATTTACAGATTACTTTGGAATTTATCATGAGTATACTTCAGGTAGAGATCAAAAATTGTGGATTGATGATATCTCTATAACTGGAGAAATTTATGTTGATAATGATCCTCCAGTAGTTGATTCGCTTTATGTTTTATCGTCAAATAGTTTAAAATTAGAGTTTAATGAAAAAGTAGATTCAACAATTGCAGTAAACCCATTAAATTATTTGGTAAATAATGGAATTGGAAGACCCACTTCGGTAAGTGTTGATGAAACAGGAAGGCTTGCAGAACTTATATTCGACAATGATATTGAGAATGGAGAGTTTTATGAGATTGAAATAAAAGATGTTGAAGATATCGAAGGTAATGCAATGAGTCTTACCACAATAGAATTTCATTATTATACTCCTCAGCCTTACGATATTGTAATAAACGAAATTATGGCTGATCCTAATCCGGCTGTTAGCTTACCTGAAGTTGAATATCTTGAGATTTATAATACTTCAGATTTTGATATTAACATAACTGGTTGGACATTAAAAATGGGATCAACAATAAAGTATTTCCCTTCAGTTATCGTAAAATCAAACAAATATTATATTGTTTGTGACGAAGATGATGAATCTGAATTCTCGGGTTTTGGGAATACAATAACCTTAAGTTCACTTTCTCTTACTAACTCAGGACAAACATTAATTATTCAGGATGAGTCAGATGATATTATTTCTACAGTAATTTATACAGAAGATTGGTATCAAGATGAATATAAATCTGAAGGTGGTTGGTCCTTGGAGCAAATAGATCCTTTAAATCCTTGTGGTGAAGAAAATAACTGGATTGCTTCAGAAAGTGGAACAGGAGGAACGCCAGGACAAGAAAATTCAGTTTACGCTTCAAATCCGGACTTAGATTCTCCAGAACTTTTAAGAATTACTGTTCTAAGTGAAAATAGTATTCTGTTGTTTTTTAATGAAAGTTTGGAAAGTGGCTCAGTTAATCAAACAGGAATTTATTCTGTTGATCATAGTATTGGAAATCCTACTTCAGTTAATCTTGTTGCTCCTGATAATAAGTCAACAACTCTTGATTTTACAAATTCTTTTAGTGCAAGTTTGGTATATACTTTGGAAATAAGTGGAGGAATTTTGGATTGTGCAGGAAACGAAATCGCAGATAAAAATACGGCACGATTTGCTATTCCGGTTGATTTTGAAGAAAACGATGTAGTTATAAATGAAATTTTATTTAATCCGATACCTGACGGTTCTGATTTTATTGAGATATATAATAGATCAGAAAAAATATTTGATATTAAAGATCTTAGAATCGCAACCTTAGATATTGAAACTGGAGAATATTCTGGAATTGAACATATTACAGATGAAGGTTTTCTTATTTTCCCAGGAGATTATCTTGTATTAACAGAAGATGAAGGTTTTATAAAAGAACAATATTACACTTCAAATCCAGATGGTTTTATTGATATGGATTTGCCATCAATGAATGATGATAACGGAATAGTTTTGTTGTTAAATAAGTCTCTGACGATTATTGATAAGCTATCTTATGATGAGGATATGCAATTTTCTCTTTTAGCAACTGACGAAGGTGTTTCGTTAGAACGTATAAATTATAATCGATCATCGGTTGATAAAACAAATTGGCATTCAGCATCAGAATTGGCAGGATTTGCAACTCCAGCTTACGAGAATTCACAGTTTTTAGATGAAGAAGATATTACAGAAGAGGTTAATATTGATCCAGAAGTTTTTTCACCTGATAATGATGGTTTTGAGGATGTTACAAATATTACATTTTTACTAGATGAGCCGGGATATGTTGCTAATATTAAAATATTTGATTCAAAAGGCAGATTAGTTCGATATCTTGCTAATAACCAATTAATGGGAATTGAAAGTGTTATTACTTGGGATGGACTTGATGATAAAAATCAAAAAGCACTAATAGGAATATATGTTGTTTACATCGAAATTTTTGATTTGGATGGAAATGTTAAGCAATTTAAAAAATCAGTTGTTGTTGCTGCCAGATTATAGTTTTTTGTATTTATTTCGAAGAATTAAAACAAACGGAATTGCCAGAAATGCCAGCATAGATGCAACCTTATATGTAGCAACTAATCCGATATAATCACTTAAAACACCAACAAAAAGAGCAGTTGCTGAAGAAGAAACAAAAGAAATAAACATAAACACACCACTTAAAAAGGTCTGATGCTCAGAGTCAATATCCATAACCAGAGCAAGCAGAACAGGAGTTGATGAAATAAGGAAAAATCCCAGCACAAGTAAAACAGGAAACATCATTGTTCCTTCTGAATAAATAAAAAGGAGCATTAAAAATGGAGAAACAAGAATAATTATTGTTAGCATTCTTAATCGTCCTATTTTATCTGAAAATGTTCCTGAAAGATAAGCTCCAGCTGCACCAGCAAATTCAAAAACAGATAAAGAAATACCGCCCAACAGTAACGAGCCTCCTTTTTCATCTAAATAAGTAGGCAAGAAACTTGAAATAGAGGTTTTCATAAATCCCCTGAAAAACATAATTCCTGCAATAAGAATAAAGAACGGAAGATGTTCTTTAAAAGTTGTTTTAATTCCATCTAATGATTTCTTTCCCTTTAGATCCTCTGAAATATTTATATTTTTTAGTCTGAAGTAAAGAATCAGTGATGCAAATAATCCAAACGGAATAAGTTTGTATGTTCCTTCTAGGCCCCAAACATTAACGGCAGCAACAATAATCAGAGGGCCAACTGTTCGTGCAGCCTCACCTCCAAGCATATAAAAACTCATGCCTTTTCCAATTCTGTCGCCTGAAATTTTCTTGATTAGCACAGGAGTTGGAACATGAAACATAGCACTACTTAAGCCCATTACAAAAAGCAAAACAAGAATAATAATATAATGAGGTGCTACTCCCAGAAAACTCATACAAATTGTGGTAATTGCAGGAGCTAAAATAACAAGGTATCTGATTTTTAAATTATCAGCTATTATTCCTATAAAAGGATTTAGTAAAGAAGGAATTTGCTGGGCAACAAACATAAAACTGACCAGGGTATTGTTTATTCCTAATTTCGCTTTTAATAAAGGAATTATTGGGGCAAGAAAAGCAGAATAAGTATCGTGCACGAAATGGGCAAAAGAAATGGAAATGACATTCTTTAACTGAAATTTTTTCTGGTTTTTCATAATTGATAGGAAGAAACTAAAAATAAAAAAAGTTGTTCATATTTCGACTTGCTCAATATGACAACTTTTTTAAATTCCTCTGTCACACTGAGCTTGTCGAAGTGTGAAGTTTTATGTGTCTGATTACTTTATAATTGAGATATTAATTCTTCCATTATGAGGGTCATTTTGGTTTCGGCTTTTGAAGCTACTTTCTGAACTTCCTCATGAGTTACTTCAACAATTTTACCCGGGACACCTAAATCAGTAATAATTGATATTGCAAAACAAGGAACTCCCATTTGTCGGGCAACAATAACTTCTGGAACAGTTGACATCCCAACAGTATCGCCACCAATAATTCTAAAATACTGATATTCTTTTGGAGTTTCAAAAGTAGGTCCTGTTGTTGCAACATAGCATCCAACCTGAACTTTTATGTTATTCTTTTTTGCTATTTCTTTTGCTTTTTCTATTAAAACAGGATCATAAGCTTCGCTCATATCAGGGAAACGAGCACCAAACTCAGGTATGTGTCTTCCAATTAATGGATTTGGAATTAAATTAATATGATCGTTCTGAATCATTAAATCACCAATCTCGAAATCAGGATTTACTCCACCACTTGCATTTGAAACAAACAATGTTTTTATTCCTAAAAATTTCATTACACGTACCGGGAAAATTACCATTTCCATCGGATATCCTTCATAAAAATGGAAACGTCCCTGCATAGCAACAATTTTTTTGCCGCCTAATTCACCTAAAATTAATCTTCCATGATGACCATCTACCGTAGAAACCGGAAAATCAGGAATTGTATCATAATCAAGAGAATGTTCAATCTTTATATCTTTAACCAATCCACCTAAACCTGTTCCTAAAATAATTCCAACTTCTGGTTGAAATTTTGTCTTATCCTGGATATAGGAAACTGTGCTCTTTATTCTTTCTAACATATTCAATGACTTGTTGATTAAAATTATCTGTTCGGTTATTTAAAAATTTAACCTGAATCGGAATATAAAAAAACGATTCTTTCAGATTATCAGCAATATTACTAAATTTTTGCAAACGCATTGCATCTTTTTCTGTTGTAATGATGATTTTATTATCTGAACCGATCTCTTTAAATTTTCGTGTAATTGTTTTAAAATCAGAGTCTTTGAAAGAGTAATGATCCGAATATTCTAAATTATGAATATTTTTGGAAATATTTTCCAAAATATATTTTTTTAAGGGTTTTGGATTTGCAATTCCTGTTACTAATAATACTTCGTAATTTTTGGAAATATTATCTTCAATTTTGTTCTCAGAATTACCAAAGACGGGAGTTATTTTACCGTAATCAAAGCATGTAAAAAATACATGTTGAAAAGGGTAGGGCTTTATTTCATTAAAGATAATTCTTCGTTCAATTGGCTTTAAATCATTGGGAGATTTGGTTACAATGATAATTTTAGCCCGTCTTTTTTCAAATTCCTGTTCTCTCAAATTGCCAAAAGGCAGCATAAAATCTTTGTTTATGGGTCTTGAAAAATCAATTAATAGGATAGATAAACCAGGGTTTACTTTTCTATGTTGGAAAGCGTCATCTAATAAAATTACATCAGGGTTTTTCTGTTGAATTAATTTATTAATCCCTCGTGTTCTGCTTTCATCAACTGCTACATCAATGTCTGGAAATTTTTGTTTAATTTGTTTTGGTTCATCACCAATTTCAGTATCTGTAGAGTTTATTGTTGATAAAATAAAACCTTTCGATTTTCTTTTATATCCTCTGCTTAATGTAGCAACTTTAAATTCAGATTTAAGTAAGTTGGTTAGATACTCAATATGTGGCGTTTTCCCTGTTCCTCCAACAGTAATATTGCCAACGGAAATTAAAGGAATATTAAATTGATTTGATTTAAACAGATTGTAATCAAATAATCGATTTCGGATATAAATGATGAAACCGTAAAGCAAACTTAACGGGAATAAAACCGGACTTAATATATTTCGTAATGGTTTATTCATTAGCTTATTGAAATGAAGAAAATATTTTCTTAGTACAAAACTACTATTTTTTTAAGGTATATAGTTTTTTTCATAAAGTTACTTGCCAAAAAACTATAAGACTTCAGCTTAAATTTGAACATTTTTTTATTTTTTTCAAAGCTCGTATAATAAATTTACTATCTTCACATTTTGAAAAATATACATTTTATTAACCTATAGATTATTATATGAAACATTTATTGTTTAAAAAATCAGTTTTGTGTTTAGCAATGTTTTTATTTTTATCAATAAATTCATTTTCTCAAAACACATACCTTTCTTTTGAAGATGGAATAAAGGAAGCTAAGACGGAAATTGAAACAGAACCACAAAGAGCTTATGAGAGTGTAAAATCAAATGATGTGGAAATAGGGTATACCTTTACAGGAGCTTTTATTTCAGAGACTGAAGTTGAAAAATCTACGTATAATTATTTTTATATTGATGGTTTTGGAACAATGTCGCAAATTGGCGCACCTGCTATGCCTGCATATAGTGATATTATTGCAATGCCAAAAGGAGCTATAGGGAAAATAATTATTCTCGATGCTAAGTATTACGAATACGATGGATATATGGTTCATCCAACACTTGAACCTGCCAGAGATACTGAAGGTGCACCTAGCCCAAAGTTCAAAAAGGATCTTGTGGTTTATTCAAAGGATGAATTCTTCCCAAAAAATATAGTTGAAATTGTTAGTGTGGGTATAAACAGAGGAACAGGTCTTGCTAACACTCAGATAAGACCAGTACAATTTAATCCTGTTACAGGTAAAATAAGGGTTTATACTAATATAAAATACAGATTAGAAACAGTTGGTGGAGAAGAGTCTTTTGATTATATAGCAACTGAAAACACACTGCATTATACAAATTTATTAAAGCGGAGTGTAATTAACTCTGAAAGTATACCTGATGGATTTTCTGCGGAGAATCAAAAAAAAAATAAATCAGGAGGAGGAAAAAACTACATTATTATCACGCATTCGCAATATATTTCGCAAGCGGAAAAATTAGCAAATTGGAAACGTCAACTTGGTTATTCGGTTGATGTTGTTTCTAAATCTTCATGGACAGCCGAAGAGGTTAAAGATGCTGTGCACGCAAGATATAATACATGGACAATAAAACCGGATTATTTTGTAATTATTGGTGATCATACAGGTTCTTATGCAGTACCAGGAACTATTAAGCAAGAACCCGAAGGTGATGATTTTGCAACGGATCTATATTATGCATGTATGGATGAAGGACTTGACCATGTTCCAGATATGGCACATGGAAGAATATCCGTATCAACAAGTGCAGAAGCTGATGTTGTTATTGATAAAATTATTAATTACGAAAAAACTCCAACTACAAATACAGGATATTATCAAAATATATTAAACTGTGCACAATGGCAGGACACAGATAACAATGATGGATATGCAGACAGACGTTTTTGTCACACAAGCGAAGAGATTAGAGATTATTTACAAGGTAATTACGGTTATACTTCAGAAAGAATATACTTTAGAGAAACTGGTGCTGGAACTGCAGATGTAACTACTTTACGTTACAATAATGGAGATTATTCTGATGGGCAGTTACTACCTACCGAACTTAGAGATCCTTCATTTAATTGGAGTGGAGGAAGTACTGAAATAACATCAGCAATTGATGCCGGAAAATTCATGGTATTTCATAGAGATCATGGTTATAGTGGAGGCTCAGGTTGGGCTCATCCATACTACACTACTTCTTCTATGACCAACCTTTCAAATGGAGATTTGCTTCCGGTTATCTTTAGTATGAATTGTCATACGGGAGAATTTCAATTGGATAATTGTTTTGCCGAAAAATTTTTAAGAATGGAAAACAAAGGAGCTGTTGGAGTGGTAGGTGCTGCATATTACAGTTATAGTGGTTATAATGATGCCCTTTCAGAAGGAATGATAGATGCGATATGGTCAGATCCAGGAATATCTCCTGATTTTGGTTCTTATGGAACCGGAACTAATTATACCATCGGTGCAGGAAACGATATTCGTACAATGGGAGATGTTGTAAATCAAGGCTTGTACGCAATGGTTCAAAATTATGGTGATAATACATATACTTATGAGTTATTTCATTATTTTGGTGATCCTGCAATGAAAATATGGACAGAAAATCCAAACAATAATTTAATCTCAGCTACAGTACCGTCTTTAATAGATTGTGATGCAACATCTTTTTCAATATCAGGATGTACTGTTGAAGGTTCCTTAGTTACTTTAGTTATAGATGGTAAGTTAGTTGGGAAAGAAGTTGTTTCTGGAGGAAATGCAACAATTAATTTTGATTATGCAGGTAATTCAACTGATCCGGGGATAGTAACAATCTCTAAAGATAACCATAAACCATATGTAGTTAATATAACAGTTAACGGTACTTGTGAATTTCCGCCATCAGCATCATTTTTACCGAGCAATACCAAAATTCTTCCTGGCGAATCAGTTCAGTTTACTGATTATTCTTTAAACGAACCAACATCATGGATCTGGAGCTTTGAAGGTGGAACGCCAGCCTCTTCCACTGAACAAAATCCGACTGTTACATTTAATGACTTAGGTACTTATAATGTAGGACTAAAAGTTATAAATGCATTTGGAGATGATACTCTTGGATATGATGATTTAATAAATGTTGAAGAAGCTAAATATTGTGATGCAAACGGAGATTGTTTATTGTATATAGGACAGGTAATATTAAATACAATTGATAATTCTTCGGCTTGTAGTAATTATCAGGATTTTACAGCAATATCAACAGATTTAGGTCAGGAAATGTCATATGAAATTGTAATGACAAATGGGAATCCTTATGATTTAGATATAATGGGTTGTTGGATTGACTGGAATCAAGATAAAGATTTTGATGATGAAGATGAAGAAATTACAATCTCATATTCTTCTGGTACCGGTACCGGTACAATTGTAGTTCCTTTGGATGCATCGGTAGGTGAAACTACTATGAGAGTGAGGGTGCAGTACGGCGGAGTCTTAAATCCTTGTGGGGTAACAAGTTATGGAGAAGTTGAAGACTATACGATAAACGTATATGAGCCTGAAAGATATGTAGTTAAATTTAAAGTTGATGATGGAACAAATAATGTTGAAGGCGCAAGTGTATTAGTTAATTATTCTAAGGAACAAACAACAAATGATCAGGGAGAAACTTCATATGATTTAATAGCCGGAACTTATTCTTATAAAATTAGTGCCTTTGGATTTTATTCAAAAGCCGGGAGCATGAATGTTGTAGATGAAAATGTTACTTGTGAAGTTTCTTTATTATCAACATCAATTGAAGATGAGATTCTAAATTCAGATGATTTTAAGATTTATCCAAATCCTACTTCTGGAATTATAATAATTCAGGGAGAAAAATTAACAAAGTCGAAGATTTCTGTTTATGATATTAATGGCAAACAAATTCTAAATAGAGTTTCTGAAAGTTCAGAGGTTAATATAGATATTTCTGATTGTTCGAATGGAATTTATATAATTCAAATTGACACAGGAGAAAAGGTCTATAAACAAAAACTGATTAAAGAATAACAAAAAAGGCGACCATCGGTCGCCTTTTCTTTTTAAAATTCACTAACAGATCCTTTTTTAGGATAGTCAATGGTATAGTGTAAGCCTCTACTCTCGTGCAGGCCCTGAGCCATTTTTAATATCAGATAACCAACGTTAATCAGGTTTCTTAGCTCGCAAAGTTTTTGTGAAAGGATAGACCTTTCATATAATTCTTCAGTTTCTTTATAAATGATTTCTAATCGTCGTAAGGCTCTTTCTAATCGAAGATTAGATCTTACTATTCCTACATAATTACTCATTATTTGTTGCATTTCCTTGTAATTCTGAGTAATCATAATCATTTCTTCAGGATATGTTGTTCCTTGAGAATCCCATTCCGGAATATTTTTGTTAATCTCCTGATGAACTATTTTTTTTATTGCATCTTTTGCGGCCCTGTCTGCATAAACAACAGCTTCAGATAAAGAATTTGATGCCAGTCTGTTGGCTCCATGTAGTCCTGTTGAGGAAACTTCTCCTATTGCATAAAGACGGTTAATCGCACTGCATCCATTTTTATCAACTTTTATTCCGCCACACATATAGTGTGCCGCTGGAACAACGGGAATAGGGTCTTTAGTAATATTAATATTTAGAGATAAACATTTATTGTAAATATTTGGAAAGTGATCTTTTAATTTTTTAGCATTAAGATGTGAGCAATCCAGATGAACATAATCATCACCAGATATTTTCATCTCATAATCAATCGCGCGTGCTACTATATCACGTGGAGCAAGACATCCCTTTTTATGGTATTTCTGCATGAATTCTTCTCCTTTTGTGGTTTTTAGTATAGCTCCAAAACCACGAAGAGCTTCTGTGATTAAAAAAGAAGGCTTTTCGCCAGGATTATAAAGTGAAGTTGGATGGAACTGCATAAACTCCATATTTTCAATAACTCCTTTTGCACGGTAAACCATGGCTATTCCATCACCTGTGGCGATCTTCGGATTAGTGGTCGACTCGTATAAATTACCAGTTCCTCCGGTTGCAATTAAAGTAATTTTAGAAAGAAAAGTGTTTACCTGGTCTGTTTGTAAATCAAGAATATAGGATCCGTAACAATCTGTATTTTTTTGATTGCGTTTTACTAATTTTCCTAAATGATGTTGTGTAATTAGATCAACCGCAAAATGATTTTCTAATATTTCAATATTACGATGTTCTTTTACTCTTTTTACTAATGAATTTTGAATTTCTTCTCCTGTCTTATCTTTATGGTGTAATACCCTGTATTCAGAATGTCCTCCTTCTCTACCTAAATCATATGCTCCTTTTTCATTCCGATCAAAACTTACTCCCCAGTCAATAAGCTGTTGTATTTGAGCAGGAGCTTCTTTTACTACCATTTCAACAATCTCACGATTGCATAAACCATCACCTGCAATAAGAGTATCTTCTACATGTTTTTTTATATTATCAGGTTCATAAGTAACAGCAGCAATTCCTCCCTGAGCATATTTAGTATTCGATTCTTCAAGCGATGTTTTACTAATCAAAATCACTTTTCCAAATTCTGCAACTTTTAGTGCGAAACTTAATCCTGCTATACCAGATCCTAAAACCAAAAATTCGGTTTCTCTTATCATATTTAAAGGAGTTTAAATGCTAATAAGCAAAGGTAGAAATTGTTATTGAAAAAATATAGATTTTAAGGTAATTATACGCTTTATAGGTATATGATAATAATGTTATGATTTAAAAACTATTTCGATTATTTTTGTCTGATTAATAAAAAAGAGATTAAAAAAGAATAGAATATGGCTCAAGACGATCAATTTAAGAAACTTATTGCACACGCAAAAGAGTACGGTTACATTTTTCAATCAAGTGAAATTTATGATGGATTAAGTGCTGTTTATGACTATGGACAGATGGGTGTTGAATTAAAGAACAACATTAAAAAGTATTGGTGGGATGCAATGGTTAAAATGAATGAAAATATTGTTGGAATTGATACAGCTATATTTATGCATCCTGAGATATGGAACGCATCAGGTCATACAAGTGCTTTTAACGATCCATTAATTGACAATAAAGATTCTAAGAAAAGATATCGTGCAGATGCTTTAATTGAAGATCATATTCAAAAATATCAGGCAAAAATAAATAAGGATGTTGAAAAAGGTCGGAAGAAATTTGGAGACACTTTTGATGAAAAGCAGTTTTTGGAAACAAATCCAAATGTTTTACGAAACAAGGCAAAGATTGATGAAATACAAGCTCGTTTAGTAAAAGCATTAGAAGCAGATGATCTTGTTGAATTAAAGCAAATCATTATTGATTGTGAAATTGCTTGTTCTGTTTCTGGTTCTAAAAACTGGACTGATGTGCGTCAGTTTAACCTGATGTTCGAAACACAATTAGGTTCCTTAGCTGATGGCGCAAGTAAAATCTATTTACGTCCTGAAACTGCTCAAGGTATTTTTGTAAATTATCTTAATGTGCAGAAAACAGGTCGCATGAAGCTTCCTTTTGGTATTGCACAAATTGGTAAAGCTTTTAGAAATGAAATAGTTGCCCGCCAGTTTATTTTCCGTATGCGTGAATTTGAGCAGATGGAAATGCAATTTTTTATTAAGCCTGGAACAGAAATGGAATGGTTTGAACATTGGAAAGAAGTGAGGATAAACTGGCATAAAGCAATGGGCTTACCAGAAGAAAAATACAGATTTCATAAGCATGATAAATTAGCTCATTATGCAAATGCAGCTTATGATATCGAATTTGAATTTCCATTTGGGTTTAAAGAACTGGAAGGAATCCATTCAAGAACTGATTTTGATTTATCTCAACATCAGAAGTTCTCAGGTAAAAAGATGCAGTATTACGATCCTGAGTCAGGAGAAAGCTTTGTTCCTTATGTAGTTGAAACTTCAATTGGACTGGATAGAACTTTCTTAACAATATTATCAGCTTGCTTAAAAGAGGAAGAACTTACAAAAGAAAATGGAGAATCAGATACCAGAGTTGTTTTACAAATTCCTCCTGCATTAGCTCCAATTAAGTTGGCAGTATTACCATTAATTAAGAAAGATGGTTTACCTGAAAAAGCACGTGAGATTTTAGATGAATTAAAGTTTGATTTCACATGTCAGTACGATGAAAAAGATTCTATTGGTCGTCGTTATCGTAGACAAGATGCCATCGGAACTCCATATTGTGTAACTATTGATCATCAAACTCTTGAAGATAATACGGTGACAATTCGTGATCGTGATACAATGAAACAGGAAAGAGTTTCAATTACAGAACTTTCTAAGATTGTTGATGATAAAGTGAGTATGAAAAAATTGTTGAAAAAGATTTATTAAAATAAATCAGGAATTTGGAAAACACAGCTAAAAGAAAAGTTCTAATATTAACTTACTACTGGCCTCCGGCTTCAGGGCCTGGAGTACAACGTTTTTTAAAAATATCGAAATATATTTCTGATTTTGGTTGGCAGCCTGTTATACTAACTGTTGAAAATACAAGTTCTTCGTCTGTTGATCAAAGTCTTGAATACGAAGTTGATTCGCTGCAGGTAATTAAAACCAAAACATTTGAACCTTTTGAAATTTATAATCGTTTATCAGGGAAAAAAGGAAAACAGGTTGGGACAGGATTAATTGGTTTTGAAAATAACAAAGGATTTTTCAAGAAGCTTACCTTATTTATTCGCGCCAATTTTTTTATTCCTGATGCGAGAAAAGGATGGAGCCGATTTGCATTAAAAGAAGCAAGCAAAATAATTGAAGAAAATAAAATAGAGGCTATTATTACTACAGGACCTCCTCATAGTGTTCATTTAATTGGTCTTAAATTAAAGAAGAAGTATGGATTGTCCTTAATTGCAGATTTTAGAGATCCTTGGACAAATATTTTTTACAATAAATTTTTCCCTCGAACAAAAAGAACAAAAATTAAGGACAGAAAGTTGGAAGATTCTGTTCTTATGAATTCTGACTTAGTAACTGTTGTTAGTAAAGGACTAATGGAAGAATTTAAAGATCGAGCGAAGAAAATAGAAGTCGTTTATAATGGTTTTGATCCTGAAGATATTCCTGAAACAATTCCTGAGAAAACGGAAATTTTTACACTTTCTTATGTTGGAAATTTTAAACCGAATCAAAATATTAAAGCTTTTTGGGAAGCAATTTCAGAACTAAAAAATGAACTCCTTGAGTTTAGTACTAATTTCGTAATTAATCTGACAGGTAATTTAAATTCTGGACTATTTGAGTTTATTGAAAAGTTTGATTTAAAAGATATAGTTAAGACAAATACATATGTTTCTCATTCGGATGCAGTAAAGCTTATGGTAAATTCTGGTTTATTGTTATTTATTATACCTGATACCGATTCGAATAATCTAATAATTACAGGAAAACTATTTGAATATATTGCTTCTGGATCTCCTGTTTTATCTATTGGTCCTGTTGACGGAAATGCTTCAGAAATTCTTAGAGATTCGGGTAGAGATGAAATGGTAGGGTATACTGAAAAAAATAAAATAAAAGAACAAATCAAAAAGTATTATTCTCTTTGGCTTAATAATTCAGGTGAATTATTTAAGTACCCTGAAACTGATAATCAAAAGTTTTCAAGAAAACATCAGGCAAATCAATTTGCAGATCAACTAAATATACTTTTAAAAAAATGACCGAATACATTGATCTCTCCGAATTTAAAAAGAACAATTCTTTCTATGATGAGTTAAATCTTTTAATAAGTATTAAAAGCTTTGATTTGCAGGCAATAAGAAACCGATATCTTACTACAAAAGATAAAAAATCAAAGCGTACAGGAAGTTTTGTTAGACGTGAAGTTACTGAAGGAGGAGTCGCTGGCATTCAAATAAAGAATGGAAAAATAGTCAATCAAGAAATTTTTCTGAAAGTTCCCGAACCCAGAGGAATTGATATTAAAAATAATGTATTGGCAGTTTCTTCTGAGAACCGAGTTTATGTTATTCATGAAAATGGAACAGAAGTAATTCAAGATCCATGGTTCAGTTTTATTCATACAATTGATATAAGAGGATCAAAGGTTTTAATAAGTTCTTCGGGTTACGATGTTATATTTGAATATGATTTTCTAACTAATAAAAAAACATTTGAATGGTTTGCATGGGAAAATGGATTTAATCATGGTTTAGATCCTGAAACAGGCGAAAAATTGTACTTAACAAGGAACATTGAAGAATCTGCACAATATAAAGCCGAAGGTAAAAAACATATCCTAATTACGGATCCGAAAAACCAAACTTTACCGACATCACAAAGGGCTGCATTTATAAATTCAGTTGTTTACGATCCTAATGACAAAAATAAAGTCATAGCTACTTTTTTTCACGAAGGCAGTGTATTTTCAATTGATATAAAGTCAGGAAAGAGCACAAAGCTCCTGGATGGTTTAAAAAGTCCGCACGGTGGTAAAAGGAGAAATAATGAATATGTTGCAACAAGTACAACAGGAGGATCTTTTGTCACTGGGAATTTAAATAACAATAAGCACTATAAATTTCAAAATATTGAAGGTAAAAGCGAATTGCTTTTGGATTTTGAATGGATACAAAATTCAGTAATTTCAGGTAGTTTGGTTGTGTCAATAGATTCTAACCGAAACTGTTTTGTAATTTTCGATACCGAGAAGAAACTTATTGATCTCGTACCTTTTGATGATAATTTTGCTATTCAGGATTTGGTTTTTGGAAGTTTAAGTTCAAACCAAAAAGAAAATCTCAAAAACATTAAGGAATAATCCATCTGATTACTTCAAAAGCTTCAGCATATTCTTTTGAGATTTGAAGACCGCGATAATTGGCAAGCCCTGTTACCATTTTTTCACTTGCATAAAATCGTTTTACTTGTGATTTATATTCGTTTATGGATTCAATCTTTTTATTGATTTGCTCCTGATTAACAACAATTGAGCAAGTAGAATTGAAAGAAAAGTTGTTCCACATAAACTCATAACCCAAAATTGAACAGTTCTTAAATGCTCGGCGCCCTTCTTCAAAAACAGTTTTGTGATCTTGATGAATATCAAAAGATGATGGCATAATTACAAGATCAGGCTTAATTTTACGGTTAAGTTTAACTAATTCTTCAAGAACTTCCTGTCGGAACTCGGGGAATCTGCGAACTTTAAATTTGTATATAATCAGATTTTCTTTTTTAATACCAAGTACCGAAGTTGCTTTTTTTACTTCTGTTTCAAGTATGTCTTTTGGAAAACCTTCAGGAACAGATTCTTCACAAATTGAAAATGCAGCATAAAAAACATTTTTTCCTTCGCTAAGATATTTTGCAATAGTTGCTCCACAACCTAATTCTCCATCGTCTGTGTGAGGTGCTAAAACTAAAATATTATTATACATCAGCATTAAAATTTGTGGTTATTAAACAAAGATAATTAAGTTGATATGAAATTATCAATAATTTAAGCTCTTTTTATATCTTCAATCAGAAATTTTCCTTGAAAAAACTTTCTTAACAAATCCTTTTAATATTTCGAGTTCATTTTTCTCATAAAATCTAAATATCCATAGTAAAAACGGGAATGAAATAATAAGGATTGATTTAGCAATTATTTTAGTGTAAAAAATAAAATCATTAAAAAATAAAGAGATACTATAAAGTGCAATTCCTGTAACTATTAAAAGAACTACTTTTTTAATTTCGTATTTAACTTTATAATATTTAAATGAGAATTTATAAAATGCAGTTGACATGATTATCCACGAAATTATAGTTGCTACTGCTGCTCCATATATTCCATAGCGTGGAATTAACAGGATATTAATTATAAAGTTTATTATTGCAGCACAAAGAACTATATATGCATTGTATTTTGTTTTTTTAGCAAAATGCAAACCTAATGAATATACGTACTGAACTCCTTTAAAAATAAAAGCAAGAGAAATAAATGGAACAATTGTATATGCGATATTGTAGTCTGAATTTTTTGAAAACAAATCAATAACTTCCTGAGAAAATAAGGATATTCCAAGGCTCGCTAATACTAAAACAAAGGTATAATAAGTTAAGATTTTTGAGAAGAATCTTTGCGCATCAGGTTTGTCGAAATTTTTATATGCAATAGGTAAGAACCCTGTTTGAAATGATTGAATAATAAGAACATTGGTAACACTTGCTATTTTGTATCCCAATGAATAAATTCCAACATCTGAATAGTTTGAAAAATATTTGATAATATAACGATCGCCCATTGTGATCATCATCATCGAAATAGTTGAAAAAATAAGAGGAATTCCGTACTGAAACATTTTCTTCAATTCAGGTAAATCGAACTTAAGAATCATGTTTTTTATAATAAATGGAAGCGTAATAATATATATCAAGACATTACCAATTAACTGGCTAAGAATAATTCCTTTAACACCTAATCCTACATATTTAATAAAATAGATATTTAAAACCAGGATTGTTACTATTCTTAAAATAGAGGCAGATATATAAAAAAATGATTTTTCTTTTAGGCGTAAAAGATCAAAAGAAAATAAATTAAGGATTTCAAATGAAACTGATAAAAGAAGAATTAAAAAATATTCACTATAAATATTAGTGCTAAAGAATAAATTAGAAAAGGATTCACGAAAAGGTTGAAGAGTGAGATTTAACAGAATAATAATGAAAAATGAGCTGCTATAGGTTGTAAAAAGCAATGATTTTGCTTTATCTCCTATGTTTTCAGAAGAACACCAACGCATCATGGCTGTTGAAAGTTTAAAACTAAGTACAGCAACCATTATAGTACTGGTAACTTCTAGAATAGCAAAAATTCCATATTCTTCAGTTTGCAAATAACCAGTGTATAGAGGCAAAAGAATAAATCCAATTAACTTAGAACTGATATTTCCTAAGCTATAAATGAAAGTTTGTTTTGCTGTATGTTTTAATTTTCCAAGCATTTATCAATTATCTCAATTCCTAAAACATTTTCAGGATCTTCGTTTTTAATTATCTTTAAAAGGGTTTTGTAAAAGTCTGTTACTCCCGGATATCTGTCCTCATCAAAGAAATCATTATGCCATAATAAAGTAAAAACACCATTAAATTTTTTTATTTCATTGATAATTTTAACAATGGCAGGCATTGCGTCCTGAGTAGTAAACTTTCGATAATGAAATAGAGTTACATCCATAACATTTAAAGGAATTTCCCATAGATCTATCATTCTGTCATTTTCGAAATCATATAATTTAAAAGGAAAACAAAATGAATTCCTAAACCCCTCATGTTCAGCAAAACATAACGTTGTATCATATTTTAATCCAACTTTTTCATGAATTAAAGCTGTTTGAGGTAGCTTGTATAATAGTCGGTGTTGCCTAATTCCTGTTGCTTTTTCAGGAGTATTTTTATTTAAATTTATAAGAGTCTGATTTAGCTTTTTCTCATTAAAAAACGAACCAACTGTACCATGCAATCCAATTTCACAATTTTCTTTTCTTAAGTACCGAAATAATTCTTTGATCCTTGCTTCTGAAAAACTGTATTTAGAATCATTGTTCTTGCTGTCTTTTTCTAAAAAATAAAATGCCGATCGAAAATCATTTTGTTTTTCCAGGTTTCTTAAATAGCTAAAATTCCATGCTGGGTTTTGCTTTTTTGAGAACTTTAAAAGCTCAAGAAATGTTTTAGTCAAATGATTGATATTGACTTTAAACGAATAATAGCTTTTGGTAAAACCGGTTAATTCTTTAATCTTATATAGAAATCGATTAAAAGTGTAGTAATCAACATTATCGATATCGTGAGTAAGAAAAAAACCAAAATTCCTAAATAGGTTTTTTCGTTTTACTTCAATACCCTTTTGGCTTAAAAAAGAAGTGATTCCTTCAGCAATGATATTGAAGTAATAATTTACAACAGGTATTAGAGTTATTCCTAATCTTTTTTGAATCGAATTCTCATATGGTAATCTACCAAAACTATCTTTATCAGAAGAGTTATATTCTTGATATCCTGACAATAAATAGAAACAACTTTTTAATATATCATGATGAAAAACCAGATTGTCACCTTCTATAGAATAGTACTTTTTTGTTTCTGATATTGGGAAAAGAACAGGAATTTCATTAACTATATTGATGGAATTATTATCAATTCGAGATGGGGAAAGGTTGAATATAATTTTGTTTGCAAGATTATCAAGAGACTCTTTCTTATTGAAATAAAAATATGATTTTAGAGAATCATCTAATTCCATTGTAAGATTTAAATGGAAGAACACATAATCAATTTGATTCTTACTTAAAAACCCTTCCATTAATTATTTTCTTTTAATATGATTTTACCAAGCTCCTGCGCTACAACATTATGACCCGAAATTGAATAATGAACACCATCAGGATAATGTTCTTCAGAATTTAAATTATTAAGTTCTAAGAAATGCTGAGAAAATTCTAATGAAATATCTTTCATTAACTTTGTATATAACAAGTGGTTTTTTAAGGATCCAGGAAGTTCTTTTTCTACTCTATTATTTGCCGGATTTATTGGCATTACAATAATTTTTGCATTTGTTTCTTTAATCAATGTTTTTACTAAATGAGAAAAGTATTTTCTATATTTTTTTGAAGAAATCCATGACCTTTTTCCTCTCAGCTTTACAAATGCAGGACGGGCTTTTATAATCAATCCACGATAAAAAAACGATAATAGTTTATAAACAAAACCTTTTTTTTTACTACTGGCTAACCGATAAAACCACAAAGGGATTTCTCTTGTCGAAGCATCAACTACACCAAGGTTAATGATATAATAATCAGGGAATGTATTAACGAAATCATCAATTTTTGTTAATACATTGTATACGGTATAAGCACCTGTAGCTTTGTTATTTATCACTATGTTTTTATCAGAAGCATTCTGGCAAAGAAATTCCTCCAGTAATTTTCCATAATTTTTATTATCCGGATGCTTTTCAACAGGTCTGGTTCTTAAGGAAACAGAATTTCCAATTATTGTAATTTTTAAGTTTTGCATACCGGATTTATTTTTTCAGTTTGGCAAAAACAAAATCATCTTTAACGATATTGCAATCGTAATCTCTGGCATTTAGTATATCTGAAATTACTTTTGCAGCAGGAACTTTATCTTTATTGTATCGTGCCGCAATTGCCAGATTGTCTGGCTTAATCATTTTTAATCCTTCCAGGGCCTCAATTTCTACACCATTCAATTGAATTAGCATAAAATCAATATGCGAAACGTTTTGTTCCTTTAAAATATTATCAAGTGAGTCAACAGGGATTTCTAATGAGTCATTATCTTCGTAATTTAATTCAATACTTCCTGATTGATGATCTCCTTTATTTCGTTGAAAAGTTATTTTATTTTTTTCTTTCCACACTCCTTTAGGAACGATAGTTACATTCGAAAGATTGTTTTTTTCTATATTCTTTTTAAGTATTTTTAAATTGTCGGGCATTGGTTCAATCGCTATTATCTTTCCTTCAGCACCAACTTTTTCTGAAAGATAGACTGTGTAATAACCCATATAAGCTCCCATTTCAGCAATATAATCACCAGTTTTAGCAGAATAGTAAAGTTCTTTTGCCGGTCCTCCCAGTTGTAATCCTCCTTCATAATATCTTATAACAATATCGTTTGCTACTAAAAAGCATTCAAAAGGTAAAACTGCTTTTGTTTTTGTGGGCATTAGATTATAATATTTTCTGAGCTTTGGTTTTGACAGCAAACCATAAAAAACCGGACCATTATTTAATTTTACAAAAGGGATTCCTTCTTCATCAATTCCAGCATTATCAATATTAAGCTGTGAAATCTTTTTTATCAGCTTAATCCTTCTCCAAATATATTTTAAATCTGAAATTATCATTTGTGAAATTATTTGTCTTGTAATAAAAAAGTTAATGCTCTTAACATCCATGATTCCGACCAACGAATATAAGGCGTTTTATCAATTCTTCCGTTTTTATAAATTCGATAATAAAAATAACCTTTTTTATCCATCATGTTATTGATTGTCCATAAAGCAATCTTTTCAGCTTTTTCAGTTAGCTCTGGGAAGCTTGATTGTAACTCTCCAAAAGTAATGATAGCTTGCGCACAGCTTTGAATATCAATTGGATGTACAGACTTGAAAGTCATTTTTGGAACTTCTCCATCTGCAAAAAAGTTATTAATATAAAACGCCAGGCCATTTTTTAAGGTGTCATTATCAGTAAATTCTGAGCCAAGATTCTTTTTTATTGATTCAAGAGACTCTATAATAAATCCAGTATGATAGCTGTCTATTTTACCCATAATTTTATCGGGTGGTGCCCAATAATACCATGAACCATTTTCATTCTGGTGTTTTATTGTGAAATTCATAGCTTTCAGGCCATATTCTTTATATTTTTCGATTCCTGAATACTTCCAAGTTCGGATAAGCACTGCTGCTGCCAACATGCTGGCATTATGAATATGATAATTATCAACACTTGTATAACTAAAACAAATAAATCCATCAGCATCTTCTTTCCAATTCAGATCTTCAATAAAAAAGTCGCAAGAATTTTCTGCAATTCTGAGATATTCTTTGTCACGCAAAATTTCATATGCATCAAGAAAGGCATTTGCTACCTGTGATGTAACTGTTGCTCTCGGAATATTAGTCGGGAATAATTTTCTTGAATACCAGTTATATGGTTGACCCCAGCAATACATTTTATAACCTTGAGATGTGTTCTCTTTTAACCATTCAAGTATTTTGATAGCTTTTTCAAGATATGACTTATCATTTGTAAGATTGTATTTAGCAAAAAATGCTCTTGCAATTAGAGCTTGTCCCTGAGGAAAAATATTTTTCTTTACAATGAATATTTTTCTAAGAAGATTTGAATAATTATCACTTAAATAAATTATGGGAGCAGTTAGATTTTTTGCAAATTTTGATTTGCGGCTCAGATTTATTATAAAAATAAAAAAGGGTAATGCTTTAATATCTGAAACATCATAACTAAACGGACCATTTTTATCAATCCATTCTTCAAGCTGTTTGTATGCCTTAATTATTTGGGGATCCATTAAATTTTATAGTTGTATTTTTTGGATAAATCATTACAAATTTCTTTTAATGCTAACTTTTGATTTGAATCCCAGTCCTTATATTCAGCAAAGGATCCTGCTTTTTGAGCATTGGATTTTTTATTTAATGTTCTTTTAATGTTAGATTCTGGAACTTTGATATCCAAAAAATTCATAAGGGAAGTAACATTCTTGAGGTTTAATTCATTAAAATTGAAATCGTAACAGTTTGCCGAATGCTCATTTTTAAATTTTTCAATAAATGAATTTGTTTCATTCCATAACCAAGATGTTTTTTCCAGTTGATTCATGTTTCCCCAACTTTCTTGTAAATGTTCACTAATTGGTGTAATTCTTTTTACATCATTTGGATTTTCTTTATCGTAATAATTCCTTCTAATACCTGAGCGGACAAACTCACCAGGATGCCTGTATAAATGTACAAATTTAGCATCAGGGAATATTTTAATTAAAGCAGGAGCAAAGAAGCTTATGTAATTATTTGTCTCGATATATCTTTTTTGAGTTTTATAAGAATAGCGCAGATATTGTTCGCGACCAGTAAGAAATATTTCTTTTACAAGATTTATTTCTGAGTCAGAGGCTTCATTATTTTTAAATATCTGGTAGACTAAATTATTTTGATTTGCGAATGATGGTTTAGGATTATGCAGAACCATTAACGATTTATTTGAGCTTAAAAGATCGGAGAACCATTTTGTCCCACATCTCCCTGTTGAAAGAAAAAAAACTGGAGATTGAATGTAATTATTTAAATCCGATTTTAATTCGGAAGCAGAAACTTTCTTTTTTGATTTTCCGGCTTTAATGAACCAGTAGATGTCATCTAATGTGACAATAAATCTTTTTCTAAAACTCATTTACTATAAATTTCTATACAAATTAACTAAATTCTCTCCTGCGATTTGTGTGTTATACTTATTTTCTATTGCTTTTTTCCCATTTACTCCCATTTCTTTTCTCAATTTCTCATCATTATAAAGTTCTTTAATTTTATCAGACAGATCGTTTGAGTTATCACTTTCAAATACCAGCCCGCAATTCTCTTCTAAAATAATTTTTTGCTGTGGTTTGCAGTTTGAAACAATAAGCGGCCTTTCAAAAAGCATGTATTGGAAAATTTTATTTGCGACTCCCGATTCGTGCTGATCATTTTTTATAATCGGAGACAGACAAATATCACTTATATTTATATACGATGGAAGTAAGCTTATATCTTTCCATGGATAATAAATTATCATATCTTTTATTTCCTGATCATTAATAGTTTGGTTAAAAACTGCTCGCTCAGATTTATATACAGGACCAATTAATAGAAGTTTGAGATTTGGTAAAGTAGATTTTAATTCTTTTAAAGAATTAATAACAGTATAAATTCCTCTTCTTTCCGATATAACACCAAAATAAAATAAAATAAAATCATTCTTTTTTGGAAGAATAGAGTTGTCAATTTTAAAGCCCGTTAATTCTTTTAAATCCGCAACATTAGGATATACTATGAATTTATTTTGATTCAGGAAGGAATATTTATTAATAAGATCATCTCTGAAAGTTTCACTAAGAACAATAATTTTTTCAGGATAATTTAAATATTTTCGTTCAAGCTTTTGCCACTTTCTTGCATTTACAAAATATTTCGATGGAAACTTAAACATCCACTTGTAGCCTTTTATAGCAGCAGGGTAATTCTCGTGTAAATCAAGATTAAAAGATATGGTAGAATTTTTTGTAGCATAAAAAGCTGGTTTTGATAAATATAAATCATGGACATGTAGAGCGTCAACAGGAAATTTTTTAATAAATTTCTTTATGTGAATTTTCCAGAAAATATTGTAAAGCTCCACAGTATTGTTAAATGCAAACAGAATGTTCCGAATCTTTCGTTTAACAGGTATTCTAATTACCTGGCACCCATGGACCATTTCAAGATTTTTATGCTGGCCATAATTAAAACAAAGCACAAAAATATTAAATCCATTTTCTAACAATGATCTACATTCATTCACAACTCTAATATCTGTGTTGAATTCATTATCAACAACTATTCCGATATTTTGCATATTCCTTTGTTTAAACCCCAAAAATACTAAGAAAAAGTATGAAATGAATCAAATTAAATAATTTTAAGAATATTGCAATATTTATATTATTTTTAAAGTTTCCGTTTTGTTTTAATATATTAACAATAACTATTATGAATAAGCAGTTTATAAATAAATTATTACCACATTTTATTGCTGTGGTAATATTTATTGCAATATCATTTATTTATTTCAGTCCCTTGCTCGAAGGAAAAGTTATACAACAACATGATAAAACAACTTTCTTAGGAATTTCTAAAGAGATTCGAGATTTCAGGGAGGCGACTGGTGAAGAGGCTTTATGGACAAATAGTGCGTTTGGAGGTATGCCTGCTTATTTAATTTCTGTTCAGTCAAAAAGCAATTTAATTAAGCATATCGACAAAGTTTTAAAAATATTTGAACGTCCTGCTTCACAATTATTCTTGTGTTTTTTAGGCTTTTATATTGCTTTATTAATATTTGGTGTAAATCCTTGGTTAAGCTTTGCTGGAGCTATAGCCTTTGCATTATCATCGTATTTCTTTATAATAATTTCGGCAGGTCATAATAGTAAGGTTACGGCTATAGCGTATATGTCACCTATAATTGCAGGAGTATATCAAACTTACAGAGGAAAAATATTGTTAGGTTCGGCAATTACTTCATTGTTTTTAGCATTGCAGCTTATTGCTAATCATTTACAGATCACATATTATACATTAATGATTGTATTAATTTTTGGTGTTGTAGAATTTGTTTATACAATAAAAGGAAAAGAATGGGTGCCGTTTTTAAAAGCGACAGCTTTATTAATTATTGTTGGATTACTTGCATTAGCAACAAATCTTGAAAAAACATTACCCGTTTTAGAATACGGAAAATATTCTATTAGGGGTAAAACAGAACTTACAAGCGATAAAGAAAATAGAACATCAGGACTTGATAAAGATTACGCAACAGATTGGAGTTATGGTATTGATGAAACTTTAACATTATTAATTCCAAATTTTAAAGGAGGCGGTAGTTCTGTAAATGTTGGGGAAAACTCATCTGTTTACGAAGTAATTAAAGGAATGCAAGGAGCAAAAAATGCTTCGCAATTTGTTAAGCATGCTCCATATGTATATTGGGGAAGCCTACCTTTTACTTCCGGACCAGTTTATTTTGGAGCAATAATCATGTTTTTCTTTGTGTTGAGTATTTTCATTCTCGATCCTAAATTAAAATGGTGGTTAATTTCAGCAACAGCATTATCAATAATTCTCGCTTGGGGACATAACTTCCCTTTAATTACAAATTTCTTCCTTGATTATGTTCCTGGGTATAATAAATTCAGAGTTGTTTCAACAACATTAGTAATTGCTGAATTTACAATTCCATTAATGGCAATTCTTGCACTTAAAGAAGTTTTTGAGAAAAGCGTTGATAAAATTAAACTTGAAAAAGCATTTAAGTATTCATTCTATATAACCGGAGGAATTACATTGTTTTTTGCTATACTTCCTGGTTTATTTTATGATTTTTCAGCAACATCTGATGAAGGACTTATTGCACAAGGAGCAAAAGCTTTTGTTGATGCATTAAGAGAAGACCGAAAAATGCTATTACGTGCCGATGCATTCCGATCATTCATGTTTATTTTACTTTCGGCAATAGTAATCTATGCTTTTATAAAGAACAAGTTGAAAAAGAATTACGCTTTTGCTGCATTAATAGTTTTAATACTAATTGATATGTGGGCAATTGATAGAAGGTATTTAAACAACGATAATTTTATAAGTAAAAGAGAAGCGAAGGAACCTTATAAAATGTCTCCGGCCAATCAAAGAATTTTACAGGATAGAGATCCAAACTTCCGAGTTTTAAATTTAACTATTGATCCTTTTAACGATGCAAGCACTTCATATTTTCATAAATCAATTGGTGGGTATCATGGGGCAAAAATGAGAAGATATCAAGAGTTGATCGAACATCAGATCTCGAAAAATAATATGGATGTATTAAACATGCTTAATACAAAATATTTTATTGTTCCTGATAATAACCGACAACCAGTTGCACAATATAATCAGGAAGCCTTAGGAAATGCATGGTTTGTTGAAGATTATAGAATTGTTCCCGATGCTGATGCTGAGCTTCAAGCTTTAAGTGAGTTTAATCCTTCTCAAGAAGCAATTGTTGATCAGAGGTTTGAAGAGTTTGTTCAAGGAAAGAATTTTATTAATGATACCACATCATTTATTAGACTTGAAGATTATAAACCAAATCACTTAACATACGCAGCAAATTGTGCAGATGAAAAACTTGCTGTTTTTTCTGAGATTTATTATCCAAAAGGATGGAATGTATATATCGATGGAAATATTGCAGATTATTTTAGTGTTAATTATGTATTAAGATCAATGGTTATACCTGAAGGTAATCATACCATTGAGTTTAAGTTTGAACCCGATTCGTATAATAAGGGCAGTAAAGTTTCTTTAGCTGGATCACTTATATTATTGTTATTTTTAATTTCGGTTTTTGGAAGAGAACTTGTAATATTTTATAATAAAAACGACAAATAAACAGTTTGTTATTCAGATATATTAAGGCGATCAATAACATATTTATTTGTATCTTTGCACGATTATAAAAAAAGGAATGGGAAAAAAAGAAACAAACAGCACAAAACGCAGATTAAGAAGTTCTTACTTTACTTCTTTAATTAGCATTTCTCTAGTGCTTTTTCTTTTGGGACTTATGGGTATTCTGGTATTAAATGCTAAACGCTTATCGGAGTATGTAAAAGAAAACATAGGTTTTTCTGTTATTTTAAAAGAGAATGTAAAAGAGGTTGATGTTATTTTACTACAAAAAAGCCTCGATGCAGCTGAATATGTAAAATCAACGAAATATATTACAAAAGAAGAAGCTGCAGAAGAACTGCAGAAAGAATTGGGTGAAGATTTTGTAGAGTTTCTTGGCTTTAATCCATTATTAGCCTCAATAGAAGTTCACATGTATGCAGAGTATGCAAATCAGGATAGCATCGTGGTTATTGAAAAAGAATTTAAACAATACGAGCAGATAAAAGAAGTTTTTTATCAGAAATCATTAATAAGCCTTGTTAATGAAAACATCAGAAAAATAAGTCTTATAATACTAATATTCAGCGGACTATTGTTTTTAGTTGCTATAACTTTAATAAACAGCACAATCAGGCTTTCAGTATATTCAAAGCGATTTTTGATAAATACCATGCAGCTTGTTGGTGCGACGCGAGGATTTATTCGAAGACCTTTCTTATATAAAAGCGCAGGAAATGGGATTCTTGCAGCAATACTTGCAATGGGCTTTTTAACCGGTTTATTGTATGCTGCACAAAAAGAATTTAAGGAAATAATAAGCTTTCAGGATGTGGAAATTATCGGTATGTTATTCTTATGTGTATTGATATTTGGGATATTAATTAACTGGGTTTTAACTTTTTTTGCTGTATCCAAGTATTTAAGAATGAAAGTGGACAAATTGTATTATTAATTAAAATAATTTAGAAATGTCAAAGAAGAATAAGCCAGAAGAAAAGAAGATTGAATTTGCTCTTGCAAAAGAAAATTACATTCTTTTAATAATTGGTTTTGCTATTATAGTATTTGGTTTTCTTTTAATGATTGGAGGGAAAGCCGAAAACCCGAATGAATTTAACGAGGAAATATTTAGTTTCAGACGAATTACACTTGCACCAATTATAGTTTTAATAGGTTTCATTTTTGAAATTTATGCAATAATGAAAAAACCTAAAGAAACGGAAGAATAAGCACTTTAAAAATATATTATGGATTGGATTGAAGCTTTGGTCCTTGGAATTATTCAGGGGCTTACAGAGTTTTTGCCTGTTAGTAGCAGTGGACATTTGGAATTGGTAAAGGCAATTTTTAGCAATGAAGCTTTGCCACAGGAAAGCATGTTTATGACAGTTATGCTTCATGGTGCAACTGCCTTAAGCACTATAGTTATATTTCGAAAAGAGATATGGGAAATTATCTTAGGCTTAGTGCAGTTTAAATGGAATGAGCAAACCATTTTTTCTATTAAAATAATTTTATCCATGATTCCTGCTGCATTTATTGGAGTTGTTTTTAACGAACAGATTGAATCTCTGTTTGATGGTAATATTATTCTCGTTGCCTTTATGTTGTTAGTTACAGGAGTACTATTGTTTTTAGCAGATAAAGCAAAAACTACCGAAAAGGGAGTATCCTATAGCAAAGCATTATTAATTGGGGTATCACAAGCAATAGCTATAATGCCTGGAATTTCTCGTTCGGGAGCTACAATTTCCACATCTGTTTTGCTTGGTATAGACCGTACAAAAGCTACACGTTTTTCTTTTTTAATGGTCGTTCCACTTATTTTGGGTAAAATGGCACAGGATTTATTTTCATCCGATTTTACCTTATCATCAGATATGGTAATTCCAACAGCAATTGGATTTATTGCAGCCTTTTTAACGGGTTTGTTAGCATGTAGTTGGATGATAAAACTCGTAAAAAACAGTAAGCTTACATATTTTGCTTTGTATTGTTTTATAGTTGGTATAGTTGCAATAATATATTCAATTGTTTAGATGAAATTTGAAGTTAAAAACATAGAAGAATTTCAGACAGGAAAAGTTATCCCTGTTAATAAACCATACGAATGGACATCTTTCGATGTAGTAAAAAAGGTAAAAAATCAAATTGGAAAAAAGTTAAGACAAGAGTTTAATATTCGAATGAAAAGTTTTAAAGTTGGTCATGCCGGAACTCTTGACCCATTAGCTGAAGGACTCGTTCTTGTGTGTACAGGAAAAGCCACAAAAACAATCAGCGAATTAATGGCAGATGAAAAGGAGTATGTTGCAACAATTGAACTTGGTAAAACAACTCCTTCTTATGATTTAGAAACAGAATATGACGAGTCTTTTCCTATCGATCATATTACAGAAGAGCTGGTTAAAGAGACATTAAATTTGTTTATTGGTGAACAAGATCAGATACCTCCTGTTTATTCAGCGAAGAATGTTAACGGAAAAAGAGCTTACGAATATGCTCGAAAAGGAGAAGAGCTTGAACTTAAGGCAAATAAAATAACAATATCTGAAATTGAATTGGTGAATTTTGATTTACCGAATATTACATTAAGAATAGTGTGTGGCAAAGGAACATATATACGTTCTCTTGCTCACGATTTAGGAAAAAAGATAGAGTCAGGTGCACATTTAATAAAATTAATAAGAACTCGTATAGGAAGTTATAAATTAGAATCTTCATTAACAATCGAGGAAATAGAAGAAGTTTTATCAAATTTGTAACTAATTCAATATTCCTGCGTATAAGCAGGTCATTCATGTATAATCATAAAATAATTTAAATTAATGAAATTATCTCAGTTTAAATTTAATCTTCCAAAAGAACTTATTGCAAAATTTCCGTCAGAAAATAGGGATGAAGCACGAATGTTAGTCGTGCATAGAGATACAGGGAAATTGGAACATAAAATTTTCAAAGACATCGTTAATTATATTAATGATAAGGACGTTATGGTATTTAATAATACCAAAGTTTTTCCTGCACGCCTTTATGGTAATAAAGAAAAAACGGGAGCAAAGATTGAAGTATTTCTTTTACGTGAATTAAATCGCGAACAAAGACTTTGGGATGTTTTAGTTGATCCTGCTCGTAAAATAAGAATTGGTAATAAATTGTATTTCGGAGAAGATGATTCATTAGTTGCTGAGGTAATTGATAATACAACATCCAGAGGAAGAACTTTAAGGTTTTTATATGATGGATCATACGAAGAGTTTAAAAAGACATTGTATGAATTAGGAGAAACACCTTTGCCAAGGTTTATTAACAGAGAGGTTGAACCAGAGGATAAAGATCGTTATCAGACAATTTATGCAAAGCACGAAGGAGCAGTTGCTGCCCCAACAGCAGGAATGCATTTTAGTAGGGAATTAATGAAACGCCTGGAAATAAAAGGTGTTGATTTTGCCGAGATAACTTTACATGTTGGTTTAGGTAATTTTCGATCTGTTGATGTTGAGGATCTCACGAAACATAAAATGGATTCTGAAAAAATTCATATTTCAGAAGAAGCTGTTGAAAAGGTTAATAAAGCAAAAGACAGTAAAAGCAATATAATAGCTGTTGGAACAACAGTTCTTAGAACTCTTGAGTCTTCTGTTTCTACACAGGGACATCTTAAGCCTTATGATGGATGGACTAATAAATTCATTTTTCCACCATACCAGGTAAGAGTTCCAAACATGATGATCTCAAACTTCCATCTTCCATATTCTACTTTACTTATGATGGTAAGTGCTTTTGGTGGTTACGATGCAACAATGGCTGCTTATAAAGCTGCTATAAAAGAAGAGTATAGATTTGGAACATACGGAGACGCAATGTTGATACTATAAATCTGTTTAATGACATATAAAATGAAGGCTGTCTTTTAAGGACAGCCTTTTACAATTTAAAAAATTTCTACAGACTGTTTGTGGTCAGATAGTTTATTATCTTTACTAAGGCAATTATTATTCTTGAAAGATTGTTTTAATTTCTGCTTTGGTTAGTTCCCTATTATAGATTCTTACATCATCTATTTGTCCTTTAAAGTAATTCTTGTCTAATGTTCTTAAAGATCCAAGTATGGCGCTTGAGGATCCATCCTGAGAAGTAAGGTAGTTTTCAAAAGAACCAGACTGAACAATTTCTCCATTTAAATAATAATTGTAATTCTTATTGTTTCGCATTATTGTAATATTATACCATTCTCCTTCTTCAAGATCAGCATTGTAGTTTTGACCTGAAACATTAACAGAGAGAAGATTTACACCTTCATCATTTTTTAAGACTAGAATGTTTTGTAAACCATATTTTAACGTTGGATTATCTGATGTGTAAACAATGCCATATTCACTTGTAATTTCATGCGGATTAAACCATAAGCTTAATGTCATTGTCTCATAGTCAAATTCGTTATGTAAACTTACATAACTATCAATTCCATTAAAAGAAACAGCATTATTTTTATTTGGATAACCCGAAATATAACTTATGTTAATTCCATAACCGTTATTTTCACCAAATATATCTTGAACATTATTTTCAAAAGAATAATATGAAATAAGCCCAGTATTAGTTGGTTGAATATCTAATATATTAATTGTTATTTTACCTGAAATTGACAGAGGAGTTTCATAATTATCTGTAACCTCTATAGTTAATTCAAACACTGGGGTAGTTTCGTAATCTAAGTATTTGACATTATTTACATACAGTATACCTGTGTTTTCGTCAATATTAAATACATCATTTGAGTTTCCCCCAATAATATTAAATGATAAATCTTGGGTAGAATTATTATCAACGGCTAATACCGTATCTACAACTGTTCCACTAGGCGAATTCTCATTAATGCTGAATATTTGTTCATTAATTATAGGTACTTCGTTAATAAAGGGGTTATCTTCATCATCGCATGAAATTAGAAATAAAGTCGAAAGTCCTAAAATTAATAGAAAAGCTCTTATTTTTCTCATAAGTAATTTAATTAAAATTTATATAGCTATTTTTAAGTACTATTTTAAAATAAGGTTAAAGTTATGTTTTCAAATTTCCAAAATAAAGAAAAAAATGAAATAAATTTTTAAGGCTACATTTAAATTGTCATTTTTTGAATAAATCATCAATAAATTAGATTTGGTCTAAGAAATTAATATACACAATATCTTTATTTCTATTACCTTCACCAAAAACAACATTTGTTCTTGTTTTACTTAACAAACATTTATCACATTGCTGTACCGTTTGCTTTAATAATTCGAACTCATCCATGCGAAAGGATTTAATTCATTACATTCTGTGGATTTCCTTTAATCCAACTTTTAATATTTTCGATTACAATCTCTCCTCGTAATTCTATTGCTTCTTTTGTTGCATATCCAATATGTGGAAGTAAAATTGTATTCGGTGCATCAAATAATGTATAATCTTTTTCTAAAGGAGGTTCTTTCTCATAAACATCAATCGCAGCTCCGGCAATCATATTGTTTTTAAGGATATTGGAAAGTGCTACATTGTCGACAATTGCACCTCTGGCGGTATTAATTAAAATTGATGTTGGTTTTAATGATTGTAATTCTTTTTCACCAATTAAATGTTTTGTTACATTAGTTAACGGCACATGAATAGAAATGATATCACTTTTTTTTAAAACCGATTTTAAATCTGAGAGTTTAACATTAGCGATATCTTTTTTTGTTCTTGAATAAGCAAGCACTTTGCAACCGAAGGCATTTGCAATATGTGCTACTTGTGTGCCAATTTCTCCGAGACCAATTATTCCAAATGTTTTTCCATATAATTCAGATCCTAAGAATCCTTCACGAGTAGCAGATTTTCTTGTTTGAGAATCGCACCAATTTATTTTCCTGTACAGATTAATTGCTGATCCTATAACTAATTCTGCAACAGCATGATTTGAATATCCTGCAGCATTTGAAACTAATATGGTTCTTTTTCGGCATAAATCCATTGGGATATGATCAACCCCTGCAAATGCAACAGAAATCATTTTTAAGCTTCCACATTGATTTATTACATCTTCGGATAGAGGAAGGTTGCTTAATATGAGTACGTCTGAATTTTGCGCCCGTTTTATTATCTCTGCATCATTATCAGGTCTATTATTATATGTAATAAACTCATGACCTGAAGATTCAAAACCGGCTTTTATTTTTATCAAAGAATCGGGTGTAATTCCAATTGGTTCAAGTATTGTTATTTTCATTTTAGCTTTATTTTACGATAAAATTAAAATAAAAAAAGGGAGTTCAAAAAGAACTCCCTTGATAATTCTATATAAAAAAGATTATTGCTTAATTGAAAATCTTTTAAATTCTGTAACAGTTAAATCTTTATCTGCTTGTTGTAAATACTGCTCAACAGACATCTTATTTTCTTTAATAAAGGCTTGATTTAACAAGGTACTTTCTTTAAAGAATTTTCCTAATTTACCTTGAGCAATTTTGTCAACTAAATTTTCTGGTTTTCCTTCAGCGATAGCTTGATTTCTTCCAATTTCAAGTTCTTTTTCAATTGCTTCAGGAGAAACTTGATCTTTATTAACAGCAACAGGGTCCATTGCAGCAACTTGCATTGCAACATCTTTACCAATTTGTTCTTCTATGCCAACTTTATTTAAGCCAACAAGAGTTGCTAATTTTTTATCACTATGAATATATGCTGCAACTTGTCCAGCTTCAATTTTAGCGAAATATGTAAGATCTATTTTTTCACCGATAACACCAGTTTGCTCGATAATTTTATCAGAAATCTTAATTCCTTCAATTTCCATGTTAACAAGACTTTCAAGATCTGCAGGAGAATTTGCAACTGCTGTTTCAAGAATGTTTTCTGCTAACTTTACAAAATCCAGGTTTTTAGCAACAAAATCAGTTTCACAATTTAATGCTATAATAGCGCCTTTACTTCCTTCAGCTTTTGCTAAAACAACACCTTCAGTTACTTCTCTGTCAGAACGCTTGTTAGCAATTGCCATTCCTTTTTCACGAATAATTTGCTGTGCTTTATCGAAATCACCTTCAGCTTCAACTAATGCCTTTTTACAGTCCATCATTCCGGCACCGGTCATTTTTCTCAGCTTATTTACTTCAGCTGCAGTTATTTGAGCCATTTTATATATTTTTTATGTTTGAACTTTATTCTTTTGTTTCTTTCTTATCTTCTGCTTTTACTTCTTCTTTCTTAACAGATTTTTTAGCTGGTTTTTTTTCTTCAATTACAGCCTCTGTTTTTATTTCTTCAGCAGGAGTTTCTTCTTTTCTTGCGCTTGTCTTTTTAGCATCAGAGTTTTGTGCTTTAGCAGCCTTCTTACTCTCTTTTGCTGATGCTTCTTTTTCTTTCTCCATTTTTCTTTCTGCTAAACCTTCTTTAACAGAATCTACAATTTTATCCATGATTAAAGAAATAGATTTTGATGCATCATCGTTTGCAGGAATTGGAAAATCTATTGGACTTGGATCAGAGTTAGTATCAACAATTCCAAATAGAGGAATATTTAATCTTTGTGCTTCTCTAACCGCAATATGTTCTTTTGAAACGTCAACGATAAACATTGCAGCAGGTAGTCTTGTCATGTCTGAAATACTACCTAACATTTTTTCAAGTTTAGCTCTTTGACGTGTAATTTGTAGTTTTTCTCTTTTTGCAAGATTCTTGAAAGTACCATCTGTTTCCATTTTATCAATTGTAGACATTTTTTTAATAGCTCTACGAATAGTTGGAAAATTAGTTAACATACCTCCTGGCCATCTTTCAGTAACATACGGCATTTGAGTACTTTCAACTTTTTCAGATACGATATCTTTAGCTTGTTTTTTAGTGGCAACAAATAAAATTTTTCGGCCTGATTTCGCAATTTGTTTTAAGGCATTGCAGGCTTCGTTTAATTTTACTTCTGTTTTTTGAAGATCAATAATATGAATTCCATTACGCTCCATAAAAATATAAGGAGCCATTGCAGGATTCCACTTTCTTTTCAGGTGACCAAAATGTACACCTGCTTCTAATAATTCATTAAAATTTGTTTTTGACATTTACTTAATTTTTTACGTTTACATTCTTTTAATCAATCAATTGCTGAGTAGCTCCTCGCGGGACGTCTCAACAATTTAGATACTAAACGGAATATTATCCAACAGAATATTATCCTATCGTTTACTAAATTGAAATTTCTTACGCGCTTTTGGTTGACCAGGTTTTTTACGTTCTACAACTCGTGAATCTCTTGTTAAAAATCCTTCTTTCTTTAAAGCATCACGATATTCTGGATCAACTTCAAGTAAAGCTCTTGAGATTCCTAAACGAACTGCTTCAGCTTGTCCTTTTACTCCACCACCGAAAATGTTAATTTTGATGTCGAATTTACCGGCAACTTCAACTAACTCTAATGGTTGATTAACAATGTACTGAAGTGGTTTTGTAGGGAAAAAAGTTTCTAAATCACGACCGTTAATTGTAATTTTACCTTTTCCTTCGCTTAAATAAACCCGTGCAACAGACGCCTTTCTTCTTCCTAAAGTGTTTATTACTTCCATACTAATTATTTAATTGAGTTTAATTCTACTTTCTTTGGTTTTTGTGCTTCCTGAGCATGCTCAGCACCTTCATAAACATAAAGGTTTCTAAATAATTCTCTACCAAGACGATTTTTTGGTAGCATTCCTTTTACAGCTTTTTCAACTACAGCAATAGGCTTTTTTGCAAGTAGTGCTTCGGGTGTAATAAATTTTTGTCCACCTGGATAACCTGAATGACTTACATATTGTTTGTCTGTCATTTTGTTTCCTGTCAATTTAATCTGGCTCGCATTAATAACAATCACATTGTCACCACAATCAACATGTGGAGTAAAAGAAGTTTTGTTTTTACCTCTTAAAACTATTGCTACCTTAGAAGCTAACCGGCCTAAAATTTCGTCTTTCGCGTCAACAAGTATCCATTCTTTCTGAACAGTTGCCTTGTTTGCTGATACTGTTTTGTAACTTAATGTATCCACTTTTAAAACTCCTAACTTTTTAATTAATATCTTAATACATTATATTTTCCTACATTTTGCGGAGTGCAAAAATACAATTATTTTTTATAAATCAAGAAAATTATTAACAAATTATTTGTTAATAACTTGACCTACAAATAATCGCACGATTTACTTGTTAAAATCCTTAAAACAAGGCGCAAATATAGTTATTTTTTTAAATTGAAAAAGCCAATAAATGATTTAAACAGATTAATTTGCAAATTTTTTTTTGGAAAAAATGACTTATTTTTATCTCCACTATCTTTAATTATCTTTGAAGGAATTGATTTGAATAGAAAATGAGGATCTTTAAATTACCAATTAATCATTTTAAGTTATACTATTTGGGACTGATTTTGGTCGCTATTTGCCTTCCAATATCAAAATTTGCCCTAAGTATTTCAATGCTATTTTTATTGTCGAACTGGATTTTGGAATTTGAGTTCAAAGCAAAATGGAACAGACTTAAAAATAACAAATCAATCTTGATATTTACCGGAGTATTTTTTGTGCATTTAATTTGGCTTATTAACACCAAAAACTTTGGATATGCTTTTCATGATATTGGAAATAAAGCAATATTATTGCTATTTCCTGTTATCATTGGCACTGCGGAAAAATTAAATAAACAACAAATCAAAGTTATTCTGATCTGGTTTTCATTGGCGGTTATTTCTTCATCTTTATTAAGTACATCAATTTTAACTGGGATTATTAATTATCCGATTCAGGATATACGAGATATTTCTGTTTTTATGTCTCATATACGCCTTAGTTTGCTTATAAACTTTAGTATATTTTCTTTAGCTTATATCCTTTTTTCGAAAGATTTTCATCTGAAAAAAACAGAAATTGTTATTTATACGATAATGATTTTATGGCTTGCAGTATTTCTATTTTTATTAAAATCTTTTACTGGAATTATTATTTTTATTTTGTTGTTATTAATAGTTTCTGGTTATTACTCTTTTAAAATAAAAGATATAGTTCCAAAACTATTTTTGCAGGTTAGCTTAATTACGATCTTCTTATTGTCAGCATCCTACTTAACTCATTCTATTTCTAAATTTTATTCAGTACAAAAAGTCGATATTGAAAAACTTGAAAAACTCACTCAGTCGGGAAATAAATATTATCATACCTTAGAAAAAGGACAAATTGAAAATGGGAATTATGTCTGGATTTACTTTTGTCAGAAGGAATTGATAAAAGAATGGAATAGCAGAAGTTCAATTAAATACAATGAAAAAGATCAGAAAGATCATCTAATAAAAAATACATTAATAAGATATTTAACTTCGAAAGGATACAAGAAAGATTCTGTAGGTGTTTCGAAATTAACCAAGATTGATATTCAAAATATAGAATCAGGAATTCCTAATTACATATTTGCTGATAAATATAGATTATATCCGAAAATATATGAAGCTATTTGGGAAATTGATGCATATAAAAAAGGATTTAATAATTATGGAAGTTCAATTACTCAGAGATTCGAGTTTTTAAAAACTGCTTCTGATATAATAAAAGATAATTTTTGGTTTGGAGTTGGCACAGGTGATATTCAGGATACTTTTAACAAATACTATGAAAAAAACAAAAGTCCTTTACCTATAAAGAACAGATTAAGAGCGCACAATCAATACGTAACTTTTTTACTTACGTTTGGATTAGTTGGCTTTGTTATAATATTATTCTCGCTTTTCTATCCTGTTTTAAAATTAAATCAATACAACAAGTATTATATAATGGTTCTGTTAGCAATTATTCTATTATCTTTTTTAAATGAAGATACTCTTGAAACACAAATTGGAATAACTTTTTTTTCGTATTTTTACTCGCTTTTTTTATTTGGATATAAAAAGGAAATTAAAATTTAAGAAGGATGTTAAAGAAAGAAGAAGATTTTATGAGAGAGGCAATTGGTCTTTCAATTGCAAATATTGAAAATAACGGAGGACCATTTGGAGCAGTTATTGTTAAAGACGGAAAGGTTATTGCCAAAGGAGTAAATAGGGTAACTTCCAACAATGATCCTACAGCACATGCCGAGGTTAACGCTATTCGAAATGCAGCCGAAGTGCTTGGAACACATGATTTAAGCGGATGCGAAATTTATTCATCCTGCGAACCTTGTCCGATGTGTTTGGGTGCAATTTATTGGGCGCGACTTGATAAATTGTATTATGCAAATACAAAACAAGATGCAAAAGATATTGACTTTGACGATTCTTTTATTTACGAAGAACTTGATTTACCAATCGAAAAAAGAAAAATTCCTACCATTCAAATTCTAAAAGACGAAGCAATTCAGGCTTTTAATAAATGGCAAAGCAAAGTAGATAAAATTGAATATTAATGATCAGGCTTCAACGTGATTTTTTCACCCGCGATGCACTGAAAGTTGCACCTGAGTTATTGGGAAAAAGTCTGGTTAGAAGATTTAATGATACAATTTCCGAAAAATATCTGATTACTGAAGTTGAAGCGTACTGCGGAGAAGAAGATCTTGCCTGCCATGCAAGTAAAGGGCGTACAACCAGAACTGAAATTATGTACCATAATGGTGGCTTGGTGTATGTTTATCTGATTTATGGAATGTACTGGATGCTTAATATTGTTACGTCTGTTAATGAAATTCCTCAGGCAGTTTTAATTCGTGGAATAAAGGGTTTTAATGGACCGGGAAAGTTGACAAAGAAACTGAATATTGATAAATCCTTTTACGGCGAAGATCTTACAAACTCTGATCGCATTTGGATTGAAAACATTGAGGGTTTAAATGATTTAAAATACAAAACTACACCAAGAATTGGAATTGATTATGCCGGAGAGTGGAAACACAAACCTTGGAGATTTATTCTTTCAGAAAAAAGCGATCATTAATTACAATAAGAATTCCCCAGGCATATTCCATATTTACGTTTAAAATATCATAATAAGATTCCAATCTCACACTTAAATTAATTCCTTTAAATACATCCTTTTGATAACTTAACTTGCTTGTTATAAGCTGACGAACAGGTTCTTCTACAAAAAACTTTGTTCGCGAATAAGATTCAAAAATAGGATTACTTAAAGGTGCAATAAATTGATTTCCATACCAATATCCTAAAAGAAGATCAAAGCTATTATTTCCTAATTCAATGCTTGGATAAAATCCTGTACCATCAATATATAATTGTTTTTTGTTTGGCGATAGATCCTGATAATTAACAATAAATGATGAAAGTATTATTTTCTTTAGGTATTTCTGATGAATTGTTTTTTTAAATGATAATCCGGTAGCATTATTAAATATTGTTTTTAGCGATTCACCATTATTGCTATTAATTTGTCCTCCTTCATGCCTAACAATATTCTGAAAAGGGATTGATAGTGAATATCGATCTTCCTTTTTTAACAGAATAAATTCAGAAGATAAACCTACATTAAAAATCTCCTGAAAAGGATCGCCCTGAAGAATTTGTTGTTCCCAATCGAGCCAAAGGTCAGTAAAAATGCGATCGTAGTTCCATAAAAACTGAATTCCATTCTCGATATTATTATTTAAAAAACGTTCGAAATCGTAGATAGGCTCTATTAATTTATGATTAACCGTTCCGTAAATATTTCCAAGAACAAAATCAAAATGCTCATTTATTTTATATTGGAACGAAAGAAGAAGCGAAGCGTTTATTTCATTTTCTCGTCCGTAATATGAAAGCAAATTTGCTCCTGCACTTAGTTTAATTCTTGAATTTGGGAAATATTGAATCTTTGGTGATAAATTAAATCCTAACAGAGTATAACCTTCGGCAACAGGTCCAAAATACTCGTTGTTTTTAATAAAATTAGTATTGTCAATTTCAAGAAAAAGCTTATTTGAATCGCTTGGGTTTATCTTATAATCATGAATATAGTATGAGTATCCTGATTGTGAATAACAATAAGATGCAATTAAAACAAAAAATAAAATCAGGACAGTTCTTAACTTCATACATATATAATATGTTTCCGAAAATAAGAAAAATAGATTAGATCAGATTCATAATAAGCTATAAATTAAAGATTAGTTATAATTAACTCCGTAATTTATCGTTATTTGTTTTAATTTTAGACCTTAAATTTTATTAAATCAATAATTCAGGATATGAAACAATACCGATTTTATAATAACCTCATTGGATGGATAGTTTTTTTAATTGCAGCAATAGTTTATATGTTAACTATTGAGCCAACTGCAAGCTTTTGGGACTGTGGTGAATTTATTGCATCGGCATACAGACTTGAAGTTGGACATCCACCGGGAGCACCATTTTTTATGATTTTAGGAAGAATCTTTACATTGTTTTCTTCAGGACCTGAAAATGCAGCAAAAATGGTTAATATTCTTTCTGCAATGTCGAGTGCTTTTACAATCTTGTTTTTGTTCTGGACAATTACGCACTTTGCAAAAAAGATTTTTATTAAAGAAGATAATTTTTCAATTGGAAATATAATTACAATTATAGGAAGTGGAATTGTTGGTGCTTTAGCATACACATTTTCTGATTCTTTTTGGTTTTCAGCTGTTGAGGCTGAGGTTTATGCAACCTCTTCGTTATTTACCGCTGTTGTATTTTGGGCAATTTTAAAATGGGAAAACGAATCTGATAACAAATATGCGAACCGATGGTTAATTTTTATAGCATATTTACTTGGATTATCTATTGGAGTTCACTTATTGAACTTATTAGCAATTCCTGCTATTGCTTTTGTTTATTATTTTAAAAGATACGAAGTAACGAAAAAAGGTATTTTCTATGCTTTAGTAATTTCTGTAATACTTCTTGCATCTATTATGTATGTTATTATTCCAGGATTTCTGAAAGTTGCATCGTGGTTTGATTTATTGTTTGTAAACGGATTTGGTTTGCCATATAATTCAGGAGCATTATTTTATGTTTTCCTTGTTATTGGATTAATTGTATGGGGAATAAAATATACACATCGCAAAGGGAAAGTTGTTTTAAACACTGTAATTATGGGATTAACCGTAATTCTAATTGGTTATTCTTCATTTGCAATGGTTATTATTCGTTCTGCTGCTGATCCTCCTATGGATCAAAACAATCCGGACAATGTATTTGATTTATTATATTATTTGAATCGCGAACAATATGGCGACAGACCATTATTTTACGGTCAGTCTTTTGATGCTCCCGCTATAAGTAATAAAAAAACAAAACCTGTTTATATTAAAAAAGATGGAAGATATGAGATTGCTGATTATAAAATTGAAGTAGAATTTGATCCGCGTTTTACATCACTTTTCCCGAGAATGTATAGCAGCGATAAGAAACACATTAATGAATATAATAAATGGGTTAATATATCGGACAAGAAGATTTCTGTAAGAAATGGAGCCGGCAAAGTTGAAAAAAGAGTTAATCCTTCTTTTGCAAATAATATTGCATTTTTTGTAAAATACCAGATTGGTCATATGTATTTCAGGTATTTTATGTGGAATTTCTCAGGACGACAAAATGATATTCAAGGTCATGGTAATGTGTTGAAAGGAAATTGGATAAGTGGAATTCCATTTGTAGATAATGCAAGATTGGGTGATCAGGATCAGGTTCCGGAGCATCTTAAAAATAATCCTGGCAGAAACAAATATTTTATGTTGCCGCTTTTACTCGGACTTGTCGGATTAATGTTTCATTATAAACAAAACAAACAAGACTTCGCGGTTGTATTAATGTTATATGTATTAACAGGTATAGCAATAGTTGTTTATTTAAATCAGTATCCTATACAGCCTCGTGAAAGGGATTATGCTTTTGCAGGTTCTTATTATGCTTTCTCAATTTGGATTGGATTAGGAGTAGCAGGACTTATTAGCTATTTAAGCAAAAAAGCTCCAAAGTCAATTTCTGCAATATTGGTGACAGTAATTACTTTGGTTTTAGTTCCTGGAATTATGGCTTCTGAAAACTGGGACGATCATGACAGATCAGGAAGATATACAGCTCGTGATCTTGCATATAATTATCTTAATTCGTGTAAAAAGAATGCGATTTTATTTACAAATGGTGATAATGATACATTCCCACTTTGGTATGCTCAGGAAGTTGAAGGAATTAGAACAGATATAAAAGTTTGTAATTTAAGTTATTTAAGAGCTGCATGGTATATTGATCAAATGAGTCGTAAATCATATGAAGCTGAACGAATGCCATTCTCTTTAACTCACGATAAATATCATAAAGGAGTTCGTGATATTTTACCGATCTACGACAGGGTTGGGCAAGCAGTTAATGTAAGAGATGTGGTTGATTTTATTGCGAGCGATGATGCTAAAACAAAGATTAAATCTCCTTTTGTAGCAAACGAAATGATAAATTATATTCCATCTAAGAAATATAAATTAAAGATTGATCCTGATAATGTTATTGAAAAAGGTATTGTAGATGAAAAATACAGAGATCGAATTGTTGACGAGATGCAATGGAATTTTAATCAAGGATACTTATATAAAGACGGATTAATGTTGCTCGATATTTTAGCAACAAACAATTGGGAGAGACCTGTTTATTGGGCAATGACTGTAACCAGTACGAAGTATTTTAATCTGCAAAAATATTTTAAAGTTGATGGATTAACATATCAGTTGGTTCCGGTTGAAGCAAAGAAGGAGCGATTTCATAGCGGTGAAGTTGATTCTGAGTTGATGTACGATAATATTATGAATAAATTTCGTTGGGGTGGAATTGAAGAAAACGACATCTATTTTGATGAAAATAATACCAGGATGTTTTCAAACCTACGAAGTAGTTTTGGAAGATTAGCTGAGAAATTAATTGAAGAAGGAAAGAACGATTCTGCTTTATTAGTCCTTGATCGTTGTATGGAATTATTTCCTGATCATAAGATACCATTCAATAGTACTTTACTTTCTGTTATATCAGCGTATTATCATGCAGGTGCAACAGAAAAGGCAAACTCTTTGGTAGAAAGACTTAGCAGCAAAATGTTTGTTGAGCTTGATTATTATTTTAATCTTAAACCTCAGCTTGCATCTGGAACGAAGGATATTACGATGGAAAAACAAATGGATCTTTATATTTTGCAGGAGCTTTACAGAATTACTGCAAGTAATAATCAGCAGGAGTTAAATAGTCAGATTGAGCAAAAGTTTATGCAATATATTGAGCAGTTTAATTAAAAGGTGATAAAGAAAGAAAATATAGTTGCAAGATTTTTTAAAGATTTAATCTGGAGTTTCCCTGATCGGAATAAGGAGCTTTTTTTAACATTTGACGATGGTCCAACATTGGGAGTAACCGAATGGGTTATTTCTGTTTTAAAAGAATATAATGCCAAAGCCACTTTCTTTTGTATAGGGAAGAACGTTGAAAATAATCAAAAACTTTACAAGCAAATAATTGCCGAAGGGCATTCTGTAGGCAATCATGGCTATTCTCATATTAAGGGATGGCGTACGAGTAATGAAAAGTATTTTCAGAATGTTAGAAAAGCTTCAGAGTATATTAATTCTAATCTTTTTCGACCTCCATATGGTAGAATAAAACCATCACAAATAAGACAACTAAAAAAAGAGTTTAAAATAGTAATGTGGGATGTTCTTACAAGAGATTATAACAATAGCTTAAAGAAAGAAACATGCCTGAAAAAAACAATAAATTCAGTAAACCCAGGATCTATTATTGTTTTTCATGATACTATAAAAGCAGAAAAAAATCTCAAATATGTTTTGCCTGAAGTACTAAAATTTTATTCGGCGAAAGGATTTCAATTTAGCTCAATTGATTTTTCAGATACTTCATTTTCTAAATAGAAATTTATAAATCAGTAAGAAAGGTCTTAAAGCATAATATAAAAAGAATAGATTTTTTGGAAGCTTTATTAATTCCCAATCCGACAAATGAGTTCTTAGCCTGTAAATTAATTCGAAATAATAATTGAAATCGGGTTTTAAACGGATTCTGTATAAAACGAATTTAATTTTTCCTTTTAATCCTTGCTTGCTTAAATCTTTTCCAGTGATTGAGCTTAATGGAATCTTATTCAGATTCTTCTTAATCTTAAAATTCTCAAAATCTGGAACTTCAGTTTTGTAAAGCAAATTTGATAATAAGCATGCTTGAATAAAACAGTTTTGCAGCTTAAGTTTCTTTGATAAATCATACGCTTTTTTCAGATCTTCAGAATGAACTATTGTGAGCAGTTTCGAAAAATCTTTTATCCAGAACAATCTATACCATTGATGAATAGATCCGTGTGCAGCCTGAAAAACGATATTTTCAATTTTTGAAATATAAGGCAATTCATAGTTCGACACTTTTAAATTAATGGAGTTTGAAATAATATCTTTTGATTCTATTCCAAAAAAAGTTTTCGGATTTGTAATATTCCAGTGTAGCTCAATATGAATAGTTTGTACAGGATGTTTAAACTGATAATGATGGCTAATACTGTAATTTACTTCTTTTTGTTTTTCAGTAAGTTTAATTTTAGGATAAATACAAGTAAAGCCTAAGTCTTCAAGTAGATTTTTTGCTTTCTCAGCATCTTTCTTTTCAACCAATACATCAATATCACCAAAATTTCTGTATCCAATATCATTATATAATTCAAGAGAAAGTAATGGCCCTTTAAAAAATATATGAGGAATACTTTTTTCTTTAAATTCTTGAAATATCCGAATAGCGTGAATTGCATAATTAAGTGATGTTTTGGAGTGTTTTAATCTGGTGTCAATTAATTTTTCGTAAGTGGGGATTGGAAATTTCTCAGCTAAAAATTCCGAATGCTGTAACACATGCGATACTAACCTATGTTTTATTGTCAATTCTACAAATTCATCCCAATCAATCTTGTCTAAATTTCCTAAGAAAGAGATATCATTCAAATCACCCTGAGAAAGAAAAATCAGAAGTTTTAACTCATCAGTGAATTTTTGTTCAATATGATTTTTAAAATCAATCATTTAAAAAGATTAGGATTTTGTTCTATAAATATAATTAGCTTTAAGTAATTATAAAAAGCAGCCGGATTAATATTTTTTTGTTTGTTTTCAGATCTTTGACAGAGTTTATGAAACCATCTTTCAAATTTTTCAAGATCGATGTATTTTTTAATAATATCAATTTTCTTTGCCCGATTTATAAGTTCTGATATTTGTTCTTTATCATTTATCATTCTCATAAAAATGCTTGGAATGGTAGCTCCGCTTTTATCATTTCTCCATTGGATTTTTTCAGGCACAATTCCCTCAATTGCTTTTCTGATTGCATATCTTCCGATTCCGTTTTGTGCTTTTAATCTCGTAGGCATTGCCAGATAACACTCAATTAAACGTATGTCAAGCAAAGGATATCGATATTCGATTCCGTACTTTCGTGCAATTAACGAACAGTATTCAAGTCGTTGCGAAACATGCGGATGTGTAATTCTTTCAATAGCATTTTTTTGCAGAGATGAACAGTTTCGTTTTTTGTAATACAATAAGTATCGTTCTTTAATATTAAATTCTTGGGAGAACTCTTTGCTTATTGCCAAATTATCATATTTATCTATCCAAAACGGTCTTTTATATTTTCTTAAAGAAATAAACTTGTAAATAAACGGAGCTTTAAACTTTAGTAAATACTTTAATAGAGTTCTTAAATATCTGTATTTATTGGGCTTTTGATTCTTCAAATCTTTTTTTAGTTCTTTCCACTGTCTATTTGAAGCTAACTCAGAAAGATACCCTTTAGATTTTGAAGTAACTACTTCATCTCCACCAAATCCTGAAAGCAATACAGAAACATTTCCTTTCATTGCTTGTTGATACAAACAATCAGAAAAAACTCCAAAGTTCTGTTGAGAAATTCCTTTATAATCAATTACATTTTCTTCAATTGCACGATGTAAAGATTTGTTTTCTGAAGTTATAAAATATCGATCCTGAATGTTACAATAATCATCGAGAAGATTTATATAATCACGCTCATCTTTAAAAGGATGTATTTTTTCCAATAAATGATCAGGTAAAACATGAGAAAAAGTTTTTATTTGAGCAAACTTGGAAGATATTGCAGTAATGCACGAAGAGTCAATACCTCCACTAAGCTCTGTCCCGGTTGAATTATCATTATTTAATCTGCACTTTACCGCTTTTAAAAGTAAAGTTTTAAAATCTTCAATAATTTCCGAGTCTTTTTTCTGAATGGTTTTTTGAGTTTGTAATTCCCAGTATTGTTTAATTTCTAAGTTCTCATTTTTTAAAAATAAGTAAGAGGCAGGAGGCAACTTCTTAATCTCATTATAATTTGTTCTGATTTTTTTCGAACTTATAATTGAGATAGTATCTGCAATGTATTGTTCATCAATACTAAACTGAAGATCCTTTTGCGCGAGAACAGCACTGATATCAGAACTAAAAACAAATGTTTCATCATTAAAAAAATAATGAAAAGGCTTTACTCCCAAATGATCACGTGCACAAAAGAGTTCTTCCGTATTCGTGTCCCAAATTGCAAAAGCAAAATCTCCAATAAAATATTTAACACAATCATTGCCCCACTTTTCATAGGCTTTTAAAATAACAAAACCTTCTTCGGCTTGATTTTCATTTATATTTAACTTTTGCACAAGATCTGGTAAGTTGTAAAGCTTTGAATCAGAAACAATTCTTTTCGATGAATGTTGAATACCTGCTTGTATAAATGGAGGAAAAAGAACCTCTCCTAAAGCTGTATTATTATCTATACTGATTTCTTTTTTGACATCAGGGAATACTGATAATACATCAATACTATTGTTAAAAAGAGATTGATCAATTTGATTTTTACTAGTATTTATTCTTCCGAAAATGGAGTTCATAAAAAAGACTTTTAACAAATATAAGCAATTGAAAAGGATAATTCTACAGGCAAAAACTCCAATAATACTTACTTTTAAGGCATTTTCGTGTAAATTTGTGCTAAGCAAGAAAAGAAATGGTAAAAACCTTTACATATAAGGCATTCGGATTAATTATTAAATCTGATTTTGAAATTCCAGAATTATTGGTTTCTGGGGGTACACCTGATGTGGAGATAAAGATTGGGGAAGCTCCCACAAAGCTTGATAAAATAATTAATAAAGGTGTAATGTATCAGGCAGCTAAAAATGAATTCTTACTGGAAGTTAATAATATAGCTAAGTACTATGTCGCTAATGGAAACCAAATAAGTGTAAAGCTTTTAAAAAAGGAAATTGATAAAGAAGTTCGTTTATTTCTTTTAGGTTCGGCTTTTGGCGCATTATTTATTCAGCGAGGTTTATTACCGGTTCATGGAAGTGCCGTAAAATTTGGTAAATCGGCAACCGTCTTTACAGGATTAAGTGGAGTAGGAAAGTCTTCTATTGCAGCTTATTTTGTTAGTCAGGCTTTTCAGGTTTTAGCTGACGATATTAGTGTTGTAAATCATAATCTTGAAGTTGTTCCCGGATTTCCCAAAATGAAATTATGGAACGATGTTTTGCAAAAATTAAAAATGCACGATGAATCTTTGGAAGAGATAAGGCCTGACATGATGAAATTTCAGTTACCCGTTAATGAAAACTATTATAATGAGCCTCTTCCTTTAAAAAATATTATCATTATAAACACTAAAAATTCACCTGGATTTGAATTTGAAGAGTTATCCGGAATTAAAAAATTTAATACAGTTAAAAACAATACATATCGTTACAGATTTGTTCAAGGCCTCGATAAACAACAGGATCATTTTCAGGTTTTAAATAAACTTTTACCTGAAATAAAGGTTTATAAGGTTACCAGGCCTCAATCACCATTATTGCTAAATGAATTTGGAGATTTTTTATTGAAAAAGCTAAATCTGGATGTATAAAAAAAACATTATATGGCTTGCAAGTTATCCAAAGTCAGGGAATACCTGGTTTAGAGTATTTCTTACGAATTTGTTAAACGATTCGGATGTCCCTGCTAATATTAACGATCTGGCTGACACTTCAATTTCCAGTTCCAGAAAAATATTTGATGAATATACTGGTCTTTCGTCATCTGATTTAACTTTTAATGAAATTGATTCTTTACGACCGGAAGTGTATCGAATGCAATCTGCTGAAAGCAATGAATTGTTGTTTAAGAAAGTTCACGATAAGTACTATGCAACAGAAAGAGGTGAACCTCTTTTTCCATCAGAAATAACAAGGGGAGTGGTTTATATTATCAGAAATCCACTGGATGTTTTGGTTTCTTTTGCTTATCATAGTGCCAAACCAGTTGAGAAAATGGTTAAAACATTGAATGATTCAAATTTTGCTTTTTGTAATCAGAATGACAAGCTTCAAAATCAACTCCGGCAAATTTTAGGATCTTGGTCAGATCATGTAAAAAGCTGGACAGAGCAAAAAAATATCCCAGTTCATTTTATTCGTTATGAAGATATGATAAGCAACACATTTGATAGTTTTAAAGATGCAGTAAAATTTATTGGAATTGAAAAGCCAGATTCAGAAATTCATGAAGCTATCAAAAAAAGTGATTTTTCAGTTCTTGCAAATCAGGAGAAAGAAGGCGGATTTAAAGAAAAGATGATTAAATCAAAGTCATTTTTTAGAAAGGGGAAAACGGGTGATTGGAAAAATTGTTTAAATCAAAAAACAACTGAAGAAGTTATTTCAAAACATAAATCTGTTATGATGAAATACGAATATATTGATACTAACAATAAACCTATTTATTAGTATGGCTAAAATAGAAATTACATTAGATACAATTATACAAAGAAAAAACGATGTTCTTACCAGCGATCTGGATGGTGAAAAAGTAATGATGAGTATCGAAAAAGGAGAATATTATGGTTTAGGTAAAACCGGAACTTTTATTTGGGATAATATTAAAAATCCTATTAAAATAGTTACTCTGATTGAAATGATTACAGCAAATTACAATATTGATAAAAACAAATGTTTTAAAGACATTGCTCCATTTATTATGGATTTAATTGAAAAAGAGTTGATTGTTGTAACATATTAGCTCTTAAAACGTTTAAAAATATGAACATCAAATATGTTCAAACTGTTAAAGAAATATTATAAGATAGATAAAAAAGAACGTATAATTTTAAACCAAACATTTTTTTGGTTGATTTATGCTTTTGTTCTTGTTCGAATTATTCCTTTAAAATGGTTTAGTTCTGTTCTTGGGGAATTTAAAAAAGAGATTGAAGTCGATGTTAATGAGAATCAGCTTCAATTAATAGATGTCTTGAGAAAAAATAAACGAAGACTAAAAAAAAGATTGCCATGGAAAGTAAAATGTTTTGAAGAGGCAATTGCAGTGAAAAAAGTATTGGAAAAACACCAGATAAAATCGACAATTTATCTTGGTGTGTCAAAAGATAAAAATAGTAAACTGATTGCACATGCCTGGCTTAAAATTGGCAGTGATTTTATAAGTGGAAAGAAAGGATATGAAAAATTTTCTGTTGTTGGATTTTACAGCTAAAAGAAAAAAATTATTATAATTGAATGTATTGAAAACTATTTTTTATAACAAAAACTTGTAGAATCAATAAAACCGTAATAAATTTACTTGAATATTAGTAAAATTGCATAATTATTGAGATCAAAAACAAATGTGTTGATATGGATAAAAAGGGGAATAAAATAGAGACTAATAGTTGTTCTGAAAAACTAAATTGGGAGACTCCAAAGTTAATTTGTCTGGACAAGGGAAAGACTGAAGGCGGAGAGACCCATGATGTAACAAAAGAAGCTACTTCATACCAAGTTTCATAAAACTAAAGCCATGAGAAATTTTTTAAATTTACTGATATTAAGCGTGTTAGTATGTAATTCTGCAAATAGTCAGGATTTTGTTCTTAGTAACTATATTAGTTCTACAGCTGACATAAACCAAATTCTTAGTCAGGAAGTAATAGATGGCAATGTTTATGTATTTGGCGACTATTTAGGAACAATTAACGTTGGAACTGATTATATTGCTAATTCCAGAGATGCTTATATTGTTAAATATAAATCAGACTATACAATTGATTGGTTTAAACAATTAGGCGGTGGAGGTTTAGATTTTGGAAGCAGTATGGTTTCCGATGGAACATATATTTATTTAGTTGGTGGTTTTCAGCAGGATATTACTTTCGACCCAACAGTATTAAACTCAGATGGTTTTTTAGATATATTTCTTGCAAAATATGACTTAAACGGAAATGAGATATGGGCTAAAAAGATAGCATATAATGAAGCTAAGCAATTTGTTTCTTCAATTGATATTGATAAATACGGAGATTTGGTAGTTGCAGGAGTTTATCGTGATTCAATTACCTTTCCCACTGATATAAGGTATAGTAATAGTTATGGTATGTTTATTACAAAATTAGACGATGAAGGAAACACGCTGTTTGCAAAGGATATTCCAACTACTACTTTAAGTTCAAAATTCACAGATTTAAAAGCCTATAATGAAAACTATTATTTTTTAGGTGTATTTGATGGTACTTGTTCTTTTGAAACTGGAGATGAAGTTTCAACAGGATCAGGTTATACCGATGTATTTATTTACAAGACAGATATCTCTGGAAACGGATTATGGACCAGAAGAACCAGTACAGATGCAGAAGCATTATCCGGTACATTATCAAGAGATAACTATGGCAACATATACTTTACAGGTTATTTCGAGGGAACAAACATACAAATTGATTCAACTTTAACTGAGCTTTCTTCTGCAATAACTACAAATGGAGGCGATGATATTTTTATTTATAAATATAATAAAAACGGAAATTTAATTTGGGGAAAAGGTTATGGTAGTACCTCACATGATTGGGCTCGTGGAATTAATTATCAAAATGGATTTTTATATTGTACCGGATACTTTTCTAACGAAATAATCTTTGGTGAAGATACTCTGAAGTCAAGTGGTACTGATGATTACGATATCTTTTTAGGACTCATTGATACTGATGGAAATGATTTAAAGGCAATAAGTATTGATGGCTCAGATTCTGAAAATGATTCCGGACTTGAAATAGATTCTGATTCTGAAAATAATGGATATTTAGCAGGTTATTTTAGAGCAACAGAAGTTCAAGTTGGCGATAGTTTATTTACTAATCCAATACCAGGTAATTCTTGCTTATTAGTTGCTAAATATGATCCGCCATTTACAGTTGCCTTTACTAAAAAGCAAAATGTAACATGTGGTAAAGGGAACGATGGAGAACTCATTGTCACACCATTTTTTGGAGTACCTCCTATTAATTATGACTGGAGTCATGATGGAGGATTAAATGATTCAACAGCATCAAGCCTTACTGCTGGTAAATATACTGTAACCATAACTGACAATGCATCTTCCATAGATTCAGTTACATTTAATATTACCGAACCAGATACATTTCTGTTTAACCCAAACATAACACAAGTTACCTCTTGCAGTTATAGTACTGAAGGAGCAATTGGTCTTAATGTTAGCGGAGGTAATGGTGGCAATACTTACTATTGGTTTGAGTCAAACGGAGGTTCAGGTGTTAGTCTTCTTGCTGAAGATCAGACCGGACTGACTACTGGTACATATTCTGTTACTGTAACAGATGAAAAAGGATGTACGGCAGATACATTAATTAATATATCTGGGCCAGATACAATTGTATTCACAGGAACAACAGTAACTCACATAAATAATGTCCCTGTTGCACAGGATGGTGCAGTTAACCTTGTGGTTACAGGAGGTGCAGAATCATATGCTTCATATACCTGGACCGGGCCGAATTTATTCTCTGCAAGTACAGAGGATATTACTGGTTTAACCGATGGAGGACTTTATTCAGTTACCGTTTTGGACGATAATGGCTGTACTGCGGATACTTCGCTAACTATTATTGATTCTACTCAATTATTTATTTATTTTAAAGAATCAGATATTCAAAATGTATCATGCAATAGCTTAGGAGATGGAGAAGCTACAATTACATCCTTAGGATATTCAGGAACATTATCATATGTATGGAGTCATGATGGAGGATTAAATTCTCCAACTGCAACAGGTCTGAGTGCAGGGAAATATTTAGTTACTGTAACTGACGATAGTGGTTCTAAAACAGATTCTGTAACAATTATAGAACCATTAGTTCTGAATACATCAACCGATGTTCCTCCGCAATTAGATTGTAATGGAGATAATTCGGGATATGTTGACTTAACTGTTACCGGAGGTACTGAACCGTATACATATAATTGGTCAACAGGAGATAAAACTCAGGATATTGCTGGTCTTATTGCCGATACTTATAATGTGACAGTTACGGATGCAAACTCTTGTGAAACACCCGATAATGCAACTATTACTGATGCTCTAGCAATATTAATAGATATTGTACTCGATGATGGAGTAACATGTTATGGTAATAATGATGCCCAGGTAACAGCAAATGCTTCTGGCGGAGCCGGAGGCTTTTCATATTTGTGGGATGATCCTGGATCACAGGCTACAGCAATTGCAGATGATATGCCTGCAGGTTCTTTTACTGTAACCGTAACAGATGCAAATAGTTGTGAACAAACAAAACCATATAATATTACTCAACCTGGCTTAATTGTTATTGTACCAGATGTTTATGATATTACTTGTAATAATGAGAATGATGGTGCTATATTACTTAATGTTTCAGGAGGAACACCTACTTTTGATTACTTCTGGACAACATCAGGCGGATCTGGTCATGCGATAACCGATAAAAATCAGAGTGGCTTATCGGCAGGCAGGTATTACTTTATTGCGAGCGATGCAAATAATTGTGAATACGAAGATAGTGTTGATATTACTAATCCTCCTGTTATAACAATTGATTCTGAAAGTGCAACAAATGCTTCAGCTTCAACAGTGGCAGATGGATCTGTTACAGTTTCAGCTTCTGGTGGTACAGGAGATTTAAGTTACACTCTTAACCCAGGTAGTGTTACAAATTCTACAGGTGTTTTTAACTCGTTATTGCCAGGAGATTATACTGTTGATGTGACTGATGATAATACTTGCGGTCCTATTACTTCAAGTACTTTATCAGTAGATTCTCCAGATGGTATTGTTGATTATTTTTCTGATGAGAAAATTCGTATTTATCCTAATCCTGTTTCAGATAGATTATTTGTTAAAACAGAATATGAGGGAGACTTTACTATACAGCTTGTAAACGCATCAGGAAGTGTTGTTTTTATAAGAGACTTAAATTTAATTGGTGAAAAAAGCAGGATGGAAGTTAATGTTGCTAATTATCCGAAAGGAATATATTTCATACGACTCTATAATAAAGAGGTAAGTATCAATAGAAAAATTATTATACAGTAAATAATGCAATTAAGGGCTCTGAAAAAGAGCCCTTTTTTATTGTTAATATGCAGTGATAAATTAATTTGTTGGCTAACTTTCCGTTAATTATCTTTGCTTACAAAATAAATTAGCAGATTATGAATATACTACTTTTAGGTTCTGGTGGTCGTGAACATGCACTTGCCTGGAAAATAACTCAGAGTGAAAAAATTGACAAACTTTATATTGCTCCCGGCAATGCCGGAACATCAGAACTTGGTGAAAATGTTAATCTCAATTTATCAGATTTTAGTAAGATAAAGAAATTTGCTATAGAGAAAAATGTTGAGCTTGTTGTTGTTGGTCCGGAACAACCTTTAGTAGATGGCATTGCAGATTATTTTCTGGAAGATAAAAGCTTAAAAAACATATCTGTAATTGGTCCGGTTAAGGCAGGAGCCATACTCGAAGGAAGTAAAGATTTTGCTAAAGAGTTCATGAGCAAATATAATATTCCAACAGCATCATATAAATCCTTTTCAAAAGCAAGTATTAATGAAGGGAAAGCATTCTTAGAAGAAGTAAGCTCTCCATATGTATTAAAAGCTGACGGACTAGCAGCAGGTAAAGGAGTGTTAATTCTGGAAGATCTTGAAGAAGCAAAAAAATCTCTTGAAGAAATGCTTCAGGGACAGTTTGGGAAAGCAAGTGATACTGTGGTAATTGAGGAATTCCTTAGTGGAATAGAATTGTCTGTTTTTGTATTAACCGATGGTAAATCATATAAGATATTACCTGAAGCAAAAGATTATAAAAGAATCGGCGAAGCTGATACAGGATTAAATACAGGTGGTATGGGAGCAGTTTCGCCAGTTCCTTTTGCAGACAAGGGGTTTATGGATAAAGTTGAAGAAAGAGTTATTAAACCAACTATAGAGGGGTTGATTAATGAAAATATAGACTATAAAGGATTTGTTTTCTTTGGATTAATAAAAGTAGGAGAAGATCCTTTTGTAATTGAATATAATGTAAGAATGGGCGATCCTGAAACAGAAGTAGTAGTTCCAAGAATAAAATCAGATATTGTTGATCTGTTTTTACATGTTAAGAATGAAACACTTGAAAAAGCTAAAATTGAATTTAATCCGGAAGCTTGTGCAACTGTAATGATGGTTTCTGGTGGATATCCCGGCAATTATGAAAAAGGTAAAAAAATAGAAATACCTGAAATTAATGATTCATTAGTATTTCATGCAGGGACTAAATACGATTCTTCCGATATTGTTACTAATGGAGGTCGCGTAATTGCAGTTTCATCTTATGGTAAAGATATCTTCGAAGCACTTAAGAAAAGCTATCAAAATGTTGATTCAATTCAATTTGATGGTAAATATTACAGAAGTGACATTGGATTTGATTTAAAATAACACACATGATTTCTTCTATTCTAAAAAGTAACCGACCCGGAGTAATTATTTTTATTGTTTTGGCAGGAATTCTAATTTGGGGTTTATCTATCTTAAATACAAATGTAGTAGAGATATCAGGTGATATACTAAGTATGCCTTTGTATCGCCTTTTTGGAAATATCATCCCGGTTAATTCTCTTGCTTCAATATTTGTGGGTTTTGCTTTTGTTTTATTTCAGGCTTTTTTGCTGATACAGTTTAATAGGAAATATATACTAATTAACTATAGAACATATTTACCTGCTTTTTTTTATATTTTGATTTCAGGTAGTTTTATTCCCTTACAAAGATTTAATCCAACACTTATAGGGACAATATTTATATTCTTGTCTCTTGATTATATTTTTAGTATTTACAGAGAGGAATATGCCTTAAATAAGCTTTATTTAGCTGGATTCTTTATATCTATTGCATCTCTATTTTGGGTTCCTTTTTCAGTATTTTTTATTGTAATTTGGATATCCTTATCTGTTTTAAGACCATTTATAGGAAGAGAATGGATTGTTAGCCTTTTAGGCTTTCTTACGCCATATTTATTTGTTTTTGTCTTTTATTTTGTAGTTTTTGATTTGTCAGAATTGACTCTGTTACTTGAGAATGTTAAAGAAGGATTTAGCTTTATAAAAGAATTTAATAATATTCACTTAGCATATTATTTATTTTATGGATTTCTACTATTTATTATACTAAATGCCAGTTATGTTCTTATTATGAACTTTCAAATGAAAAAAATTAGAACAAGGAAATATTTTGTAATTAATTGGTGGTTATTTGTTATATGTTTGATCTTATTTTTCTTTTTTAAATATGTTTCATTTGAAATAATTTACCTTATCAGTATTCCCATTTCCTTTCTTCTAACCAACTATTTTTATACCTTAAAGAGAAACTGGTATTTAAATAGTATTATCATTATTCTTATAGGATTAATAGTATATATACAAATAACAGCTCATTATTAGATGAGCTGTTATGATTTTATTATACTTAATTGATGTTAGAATCTTTCTACAAAGGATAGTAATGCAACAGCCATACCTTGTTCTCCTTCTCTAAAAGAGATAAAAATATGATATACACTAGTTTGTGTACATTTAAAATCGAATGTTGGATAACTTTTTCCGGTAGCAACAATATAGTTTTGCCCTAAAAGTCTGTTATTGTCATATAATAGAATGGTTGCCTCCCCAGGATAATCTTTGGAATTACAAATAGAAAAACGATATTTTGTGTTTTTACTTAATACAACTGAATGTCTTGCAGTTGGTGGTTCCTCTCCGGGCTTCGCAGCTTCAAGTTTTATCTGAAAATCCTTTAAATAAGTTGCTTCACCTGCAATCATGTTGCATATATCAACTAATTCTTGACCGGATTGAGCATATAACTTATTGCTATTTCCAAGAATGATAATTGCAAATAAGGTAAAAATTATATAAATGCTTCTCATATTTACAATATTATTTTATTTCGAACTTCAACAGTCTTATCAATAATTTTAAATAATGTTTCATTTGATATTTCAATTGACTGTTTATCGTTTTGTTTTATTACTAGCATCCCGTCTTCTTCAATCATTTCTGGTTCTGCTTTTTCGTAAGTAATTGTTACTTCTCTAAAAATAGACTGAATCTCAGTAAGTTTCTCAATAAGATCTTTAAATTTAGGATCTCTTTCGTAATTCTTTAGAAGTAACATTAAGTTACCTAAAATAATTTTTTGTTCTCCTATTTTTTCAGAAAGCTCAGCATTTGGAGATTCTTTTATAGACTCACATAATAAATACATACTTTCAATCCATACACCTGTTACTATTAAGGAACTTAAATTACTACGATTATTCTCATTCAAATATCGGTCCATTTGATTAAAGTTCTGAACAGAAATTGTCATTAAAGAGTCAAGATTCTGATTATTAGAAACTAAGCGCCTTAGTGTCGAGAAGTCAAAAAACTGTCCTACACGAATTCCATCGGCAAGTGTTTTTATAGCAGAAATATAATCAATTACTGAACCTGTTTTATTAAACATATTTTGGTAACCCAGATCGGCACCATAGATACCTAAGCCAAGAGCTTTTTCAAAACTTGTATTGTAATTATCAATGTTGTCTGTACTTGCTAAATAGTTTTTTGAATAAGGTACTCCAACAGATTTAATTAGTGCCGCAATTTCAACCGGTGATGATATATTTTGGACAATTTCATCCATTGCTTGTTGTGAAATTTCTAGCTCACCATCATATATTACAGAGTCAGGAATTTCAAATTCAGCACCAAAATCAGTGTCTTTTTGCTTGTCTGATTGGCAGGCTGCAAATATTAATAATGGTAATAATATGTATATCAAATGTTTGCTCATAATCGACTTGATTGATTTTCAGTTATATTGCAAATTTAACACATCTCATAAAGATATAAAAATATTCAATACCTCGAAATATTATTTTTTAAACTTAATCTTTTCAGGAAGATCAAGTAATTTTTTCAGTAATTCGTAATAAAGAGTAATGTATAAAAAAATTGTCATAACCCATATAAAAATCAGATTAAACCAGAAAGTATCATGATATTTTCCTGCAAAATATTTTCGTGGTGCATAAAAATGTGATCTAAAATTGAAGAATCCTTCAACATCAGCATCTTTATAAATTGGATCTATCTGTTGTATTAATTCGTCTTTGTATCGGATAATCTTGTTTTTTTCAAATACTTTTTTAACCTGATCTTCTACGCTTTCGTTATGGTATGCATCACGTTTCCCCCTGTACAATTGCGGGTTTGTTTTTTTAAGATGATCAATAATATTATTTTTTTCGTTGTTTGCTTTTTGGAAGATTAGCATATAATAAGAGTCTATTTTTTCAATAAACTCTCTTGTTTTGCCAATTACAATATCATTAAGTAAAGCTGTATCTAGCTGATGACCTGACTCAAATATAACTCCTGTTCTTTTTTCTTCTTTAGGAAGTTCAGTTTTTAATAAATTCAGGCTACTAACTATATTTGCCTTTACCTCTTCATTGTCATGAGATTTATACCAGTTATCTTCAATATATGTAAGAGATTTTTCTAATTCAGGAATATAATAAACATGTTTAAAATCGGCATTACTTTCTCGTTTTTCTATTTCATAAAAATTCTTTTCAAATTCGTTATTCTTAAACTGGTTTACCATTAATGCTTCAAAAGACCATTTTGTTGGCATAAATTCTGCTATAAATGGAACTTTCTTAACACTACTAATTGACCGATTCATTTTATCGAAAGGAAACATTGCCCCACTTAAAACCATCATTGGAATCATTAACAGCGGGATAAGAATATATATAGTTACCGCAGAATTGAACGAAGCAGATACATTTAGTCCTAACATGTTTGCAAAAGCTGCTGTAGTAAACAATGCAAACCAGTATTGGAAATTCATTGCTTTAACTTCTAAAATACCGTTTGCAATTAAAACAAATAAAATTGCCTGTATAGCTGATATTGTAAAAAGAATGAATATTTTAGAGATTAAATAACTTGACCGGCTTAAATTTAGAAAAGCTTCTCGTTTTAGTATTTTCCGATCACGAAAAATTTCTTCGGCACTAACCGTTAGCCCTAAAAACAATACTACTATAAGTGCCATGAAAATGTAAATTTGAATATTTTCATTTTCACGGAAAATATAAACATTAGAATTAGGGTCAACTATATATCTGATTATAAACGAAAGCATGAATCCTAATATTGGAGCTTCAAGTAAGTTTAATGCTATATATTGTTTGTTGCTTATTTTCGAAAGAAAGTCTCGAATTGTGTAAATCTTAAGCTGTTTAAACCAGGAAGGAATTCTTAAGGTAGAAGGAGGAGCTTCTTGAACTGGATCAACTACATCTATTTTAACATTTTCTTTAAAGTTTTCTTCCCATTTATGGGGAGAAATTTTTCTTTTTGGTGTGTATTTTCCGAATTCGTCAACTACCTTTGCCTCTATAATGTTAAAAATAAGTTCGGGATTAACATTACCACAAATTTGACATTCCCCAACATCGCTATTGATCTGAGCGTCAAGTCGCTTAAAGTACATAACTCCTTCAACAGGATTCCCATAATATATCATATAGCCACCTGTATCAAGAATCATCATATTATCAAACATTTTATATATGTCTGATGATGGTTGATGAATTACAACAAATATCAATTTTCCTTTAAGAGCAAGCTCCCGCAGCAAGTCCATTACATTCTCAGAGTCTCTTGATGAAAGACCTGAAGTAGGTTCATCTACTAAAAGGATAGAAGGTTCTCTAATAAGTTCGAGAGCAATATTTAATCTTTTACGCTGACCTCCACTAATCATCTTATTCATTGGAGATCCAACCTTTAAATGTTTACGATCAATTAAGCCAAGGCTGGTTAGTGTTTTATCAACAAGCTCAACTATTTCCTCTTCTGATTTATCATTAAAACAGAGTTTTGCATTATAGTAAAGATTCTGAAAAACGGTAAGTTCTTCAATTAACAAATCGTCTTGAGGTATGTAACCAATTACACCTTCTAACTTTTCTTTTTCTTTATGAAGATTAATCCCATTTATAAGAATTTCGCCTGAAGTAGGAGTATTTAATCCGGTTAGAACATTAAGTAAAGTAGTTTTTCCTGCACCACTGGCACCCATCAATCCAATTAATTTTCCTTGATCTTCAGAAAAATTAATATTTCTTAATCCAATACCTCCATTAGGAAAAACAAAGTTAATATCTCTTGCTATATAAGAAATTTTTGTTGATGTGCTATCGGCTAAATAATGAGCAACAATATCACTGTAATAAATAGGTTTTCCTTTTTGTAACTTGATAGTACCACCACTTGCAAAAAGGTAAATTCTTAAATTATTAACCGGGAGCCCATTCAGAAAAAGATCTTCGTTGCCATTATAACGCATAAAATAGAGATCAACACTTTTAACTTGCAGGATAAAAATATTGCCGTCTAAAGCTTCAACTTTAACATGTTTAGCTTCTTTGCATTGATTCTCTTTATCGTTAATTATTAAGTTGTCAGCATTGTCTATTTCTGAAATTTCGTTGTGTATAACAAAACTTTCAATACTTAAGAATTCTTCCTTGGTAAGCTTAAAAACTTCAGCAACTGTATTAATAATTGCCATTCTTTGTTCTGAAAACTTTCTGTCGGCGTTAACCAATTCAAAAAGTCTTACGAGAACAATAACTTTTTGTTGTTGGGTAAGTGTTTTATTAATTTTTTTACAAATTCCTAAAATCCTTACCGAGTCTTTAACTGATGTTAACTTTACTTTTTCGTTTTCCCCTTTTTCTACTTTTTTACCTGTAAATCCTGCTTTTTCATCAAAAAGAGCAATGTATTCAGGTACAGCTTCGTTATTTAACTGTTGAGTTAAGAAATTTTTAACAAACTCCCTTTCACTGGATTCTACTCCTTCGTCTTGTTTTGCAATTATTGCAAACAATTGCATAAGGGCTTTTAAAATCTCTTCACTCATAATTTTAAGTTAAAACCGACAATAAAAAGAAAACAAAAATATAAGCTAACTATAATGTGTAACTTACTTGTTCAAATGGTACATCAACTATATCTGCATATTCTTCACCTGCTTCTTCCATATCTTCATCATCTTCAGGAAAGAACCATTTAATTAAAACTTCTTTACCATTTTCATGCAATTCTTCAAGCTTCATTAAAATATCAAGAATAAGTTTTGATGATGCAGTATTAAAATAAACAAGTTTAAATGCGAATACTGTTTTATCATTTGCTTCATCCTGATAATCTTCCAGCCAGTTTAAAACAGGCTCGTAGAATGTAGTTACATCTTCAGGAAGTGATCTCCCCGAAATTTCAAAAATTCCATTGTTCTGATCAAGAATAATTGTTGGAGTATCGTCAGTACCTTTTATTTTTATTACTTCCATAATATCATAATTATTTTATTAAGCATTTCTTGAAATTGATGATGTTAATAAGAAGAATGAACTTCCTTCGTCAATTGGTAAAAAGTGATATTCAAGCTTATTGCCTGTTTTTCGAGCTATGTCAATAAAACCAAGCCCAGCACCACCTTTTTCGGAAAGTCTTCCTTCTTTCATCTGACTCTTATACAGTTGCTTCAGACCTTCCCGGTCTAAGCTGTTGATATGGGTTAGCATTTCGGTAAGTTCTTCGATTTTATCATTTTCAATGACATTCCCTGTTGTCACATGATAATCGTCTTTTCCTTTACTTACCATAAATATGCCTCGACCTGCAAAAAGAAAATCATCAGATCCAAACGAATCTGCATGTTTACTAATGTTTTGCAAACACTCAACCATAACATGGAACACCTTCTTTTGAACAGAATTTGCTTCTGAATCTTTAGCCATATTTGATTCTGTTAAAGAAGTAAATGCTTTGGTAATTTGGTGAGTTATTTCACCCTCATATACCAAAGTAATCTCGTGAGCCTTCATCGACCTGTAAAAATCATAAACAAATTCCAGAAAGCCTTTTACATTACTTTTATCCATAAGTTGTAAAATTAATATTTATTAAAATAATAAAAAATTAAAATTCTATTCCCATTAATAACACATCATCTATCTGTTTGGTTTTACCTTTCCACTTTTTAAAGTCTGAGGTGAACAGATTTGAATATTGTTGCATTGATAAACCTTTGTTGTCGGCAATATGTGCTCTGATGCGTTGAGGAGAATACTTTCTTCCTTCCGGACCTCCTATCTGATCAGGTAATCCATCTGAGAAAATAAATATTTTATCTCCTTTTTTTATTTCAATGGTGTAATTTACAAAATCTTTTTCTGCTTTTTTCTTATGAGGAATACCTCCAATTGCTTTTCGGTTTCCTTTGTACTCTAATAGTTCACCATCTCTTAAAAGATAAAGAGGACGATGTGCTCCTGAATATTGCAACTCTTTCTTTTTTAAATCAATTCTGCAAAATGCAATATCCATTCCATCTCGTGCATCAGCATCGACCCTGTCTTGTTTAAGTGTGCTTCGAACGCCAAAATGCAATTTATCTAATATTTGGCCTGCAGTATAATTAACATCATGATCGACTATATTATTTAATTGAAAATAGCCAATAAAAGAAAGTAGTGCACCAGGAACACCATGACCTGTACAGTCTACAGCCGAGAAATATAATATATCTTCTTTTTTAAAGAACCATGGGAAATCACCACTTACCACATCTCTTGGGAGATAAAAAATAAATGATTTGGGTAGATATTCCTGAATTATTGTATTACTTGGAAGGATAGAGGTTTGAATACGTTGAGCATAGTTTATACTCTCATTAATTTTCCTGTTTTTATCTTTTACTTCAAGCTCAATTTGTTTTGCTTCGGTAATATCATGACCAACAAATAAGATTGTTTCCAACTCATTTTCGTTAAACTCTGGAATTACATTAAAATTCATTATTCGATCGCCGAGATTTGCTGTAGGCATCGATAATTCAGTATTTAACTTTTGGTTGGTTCTTCTTATTTGCTTTATTGAATCTTTAAAAAACACAACTAAATCAGCTTCTATGTTTAATTCATCAATACGACCATTCATAATGTTTTTTGACGAAACACCAATGTAATCTTCAACCATTGGGTTTGCATAAAAGAACTGACCTTTTGTATTCATTCGAAGAATTAAATCGGGACTGTTTTCGGAAAGTGATTGCATCTTGCTTTTCATTCTTTCCTCTTTTTCGGCTCTTTTTCTTTCAGTTATATCCTGAGAATTTAAAATAATCCCATCAATTGCTGGATCATTAAGTAAGTTTCGCCCGGTTGTTTCAATATGGATTTTCTTCCCGTCTTTTTTAATATATGTGTACTGAATTGTTCTTGAAGTATGAGGATCTTCCAATAACTGTTCAAACATTTCTTTCATAGCTGCTTCACCTTTAGCAGTTAATCTATCCATGTCTTTCCCACTCATCATTTCTTCTGGTGTATATCCAAGTATTTTAGTAACAGATGGACTTTGGTATTTTAATTTAATATCACTATCGTAAATTGAAATAACCTCAGATGCATTTTCAAGTAATGAGTGTAGACGTTTTTGAGCATTTTCAACCTCCTTTATTTGTGTCTCAAGGTTTTTATTTGAAATCTCAAGCTCTTCCTGAGTTGCCCTCATTTCTTCTGCATTCTGCCGCAGTTGCTCTTCATTAGCCTTAAGTTCTGCTGTCATTTGCTGAGATTCCTGAAGGAGTTTCTCAGTTTTCTGATTCATTCTTAAATTATACAAGGTCCGAGCAATTATCTCGCCTAGTTCTTTTAAATATTCAATGGTTAGTTTAGAAAATTCATCTTCTATTGATGCAAATTCAAGTATCCCCTGAAGTTTCTCTTCTGTAATTAATGGAACTATTAAAATGCTTGATGGCTTTTTATCTCCAAGGATTCCTGATGTTATGCTTGCGTAATCATCGGGTATTTCGGTACGATAAACAATATCTTGTTCGTATGCACATTGTCCTATAAGTCCTTCACCGATTCTGAATTCTTGAGTAACATATCTTTTTCTGTTATATGCATATGTTGCCAGGTTTATGAGCTTATTTTCCTCAGTCTCAAATATGTAAAAAGAACCTTGTATTACCTTTATATATTCAATAAGCTGAACAATAACTTCATAAGCAAGCTCATCAATATTGTTGTGCATTCGTAATATTCGGGATATTATATCTTTTCCTTCTGAAATCCAGTTTTGTTCTTTTTCTTTTTTATTGTTTGCCAACAAGTTATCGCGCATTACAATCAGAGATCTTCCAATTATATCGTCTGCGTCAACATCCTGCTCTTCAATATCATAAATTCCTTCACCTATTTTTTTAGCAAATATGGCATTACGATTTATATCCTGATCACGCTGTTCTATTATGCTTTTGAAAGCTTCATTGTCTCTTTCTCTCTTTTTTACCGAATAATAAAGAATTATACCGACTACAAAGGGTAGCAAGTCTATTAACCAATGAACAGGATTATTAATATGGATTTCTTTTATGGTATAAAGAGAAAAACTTAAGCTATTGGTAAAAATATCTATAATCCATGATATGAAAAGAAAAAGCAAAGATATTCCAACACCTATAATTATATCATTATAGGAAATTGAACTAAGTTTTATCTTTGTTTTTTTAACAGCCATAAAAAAATTTAAAGTTTAATTAACTCTTTACCAATTTTATCAGATATGCTTTCAAAAAGCTCAATAATAATTTTACCAAACTTTTTAAATGAAGCAAGCTCAATAACACCAACAGTTTCATCGTTCAAGATTATTGGTATTAGCAATAAGTTATTTGGAGAACTGCTTCCCAATCCAGATAAAATAGTTACATAATCTTCGGGTATTTCTTTTAAATTTAAAGTTGTTTTATTTTTTGCAACTTGCCCTGATAATGTTTCTCCTGATTTAAAACTTTTAGGTTGTTCTTCCCCAAAATATGCATATTTTCCGGCAATATTAAACATGCCTGTTTTCTTTTCTTTGACAAAAAATAAACCTTGTACAATATCGAATTCTTTCGCAATATTATTTAGAATCTTTTCTGTATATTTTACTAAATCTAATTTTGCATTTTCTTTGGGAAGAATTTTATTAAGATAATATTCCATATTGGAAGTTTCTTCTTCGGTTTCGATTTTAGAACTTCTGTCTTTAGATTTAGCTTCATCAATTTGAGTTAGTTTGCCTGAATAGATATCATCAGTACTGACTTTATTTGATATTAAAAGAATAAATATTATTAAAGCAAAAACGACAGCTACTATTATAAGAATATATATAGCATTGTAGCTTCCTTCAATCTGATTAGAAAGTTCCAGATTTCGAATTTTACCGAAAAGAACAAATAGAACAGCAAGTTCAATTGCCAGTGCAATAAATGCAAATATTTTATTTGTTTTTAATCGACTCATTAAATGCTCATTTTATTTTTAATAAAAAACTTATTATTTGTTCTGTTGTAAATATATGATCTACTGTTGTTTGTTTTAAAGAGGCTTCAGTCATTGTTTTTACCTGGCATTCATTTGGATCCTGAACAATTGCCAACCCTCCTGATTGCTTAAGTTTTTTTAATCCATAAGCTCCGTCACGATTAGCTCCGGATAAAATTATACCAACAAGTTTATCACGATATGCAAGTGCTGCAGTTTCAAATGTAAGATCTATTGACGGGCGTGAATGATTAACGGGTTCTTCAGTTGAAAGCGCAATTCGCTTGTTTAATTCAACATACATATGATAGTTGGATGGAGCTAAATATCCTTTTCCTGGTTTTATTGTTTCTTTATCAAAAGGCTCAAGTATAGGGATTTTAGATTTTATAGACAATGCCTCCACAAAACCCGATCGAACATGTTTAAGTCTGTGTAAACATAACAATACAGGTAATGGGAAGTTCTTAGGTAATGAACTTAGAATTTTTGTGATTACCTGAAAGCTTCCTGCGGAACCCCCTATGACTACAGCTTTATACATTTATACTTATGCTAATTTCTTTTTGTAAATACTCTCTGCTTTATTTAATAGTGTATAATCTTTATCTGAATTCCAGTATTCAATCTTTTCATTATTTCCAATAATTAGATGTCCACCCGGAACCAAACAGTTGTACATTATTTTTATAAATCGCTCCTGTAAAATTTGATTGTAATAAATCATTTGATTTCGGAACAATATTAACTTAATACCCTTAGGATATTCATCAAATATAATATTTTGTTTTATAAATTTAGTGTTCTCAACTAAAGAAGTATCCCAAAGAGCTTTGTCATTTTCAATTGTATAAAAATCTGAAAGTTCATTTTCACTAAAAATTCGTTTGAAATTTGTGTCATTAACTTCAGTTTTTTTAGGATCAAAAATTCCTTTTTTTGTTTTCTCAAGATCCAGTTCGCTAATACTGGAAGCTATTAACTTTACATTATTATGTAAGTTGAGTTTTCTGAGGATTATTGCGACTGAATATAATTCTTCTCCTGAAGAAACTTCCGGGAACCAGATTTTATAATTAACCGCATTTTGAATGTTTTGTGGAAAAATCTCTTCTTTTAATACTCTCCAAAGTGATGGATCTCGAAACATTTCTGTATTTTCCACACACATTTCTTGTAGAAAAATTTCAAAAAAGTCTTTTTCAGTTTCTATTTTTCGAATAAATCCTTCGGCATCCTTTAGATTGTAATTTAATATCACCCTCTCTACTCTTCGTTTAAAAAAAGTAAGAGCATAATTCTTAAAATCATAATTATAAACATCCTCCAATGTTTTAATTATGTTTCGTGTATCAACTATGCCCAGTTCGTATTTATTCATTATGTAATACTTTTACCTTTTTTATTTTTTTCGGTACGCCTGACCCTTTTTATCAAATCGCGATGTAATTTCTCCAAGCATTGTTTCATGCATTCCTAATACCAAATATCCGTTTGTGTAAAGGTGATCGTGAAATAATTTAAAAACTTTATTTTGTAAGCTGTATTTAAAGTAAATAATAACATTTCTGCATAAAATGAGATCGAATTTTGCAAAATATAAATTCCCGCCCTGAACTAAATCATGCTGTCTGAATATGGGTTTTTGACGGAGAAAATCATTTATCATTATAGAGTCTGATACTTTATCGATTTTAAAATATTTAGAGTATGGAACGTCGTTGTATTCTTCGTAATTAAAGGGGTTTTCTTTTATTACTTTGTCAAAATTATCAAGATATCCAATATTGAAACGATATTTATAATTTCCTTTTTTTGCTGCATCAAGTGCATCTGTGTTTAAATCACTGGCAAATATTTTGGCTTTATCAAGCATTCCAAGTTCATTTAACAGAATCATCATGGAATATACTTCTTGTCCTGTAGAACATCCTGCATGCCAGATGTTTATTGTTTTATTTTCGGAAAATTTCGGAAGAATTCTGTATCTTAAAGTTTGCCAAATTTGCGGATCACGAAAAAGTTCCGTTGTATTTACGGTAATATCTTTAACGATTTTTTCCAGAAAATCTTTATTTGTTTTTACTTTGTTGATTAAACTAACAAGATCACAGTTGTTATCAATAAGTATTTTTTGTAAACGACGCTTTAGCGACTTTTCTGAATACTCACTAAAGTCGTAACCAGATACGTTTTTTACGGTGTTTACAAAAAAATGGACTTCTTGATCTGATAGAATCATTCGGAGCTTTCAGTTAAAAAGTGATACACTTAGTACGCTATATTATTAAAATAGTTTGTTTTTAAAGGTGCAAAAATAGTGAATAAACTTGTATTGATAAAAATAAGTTTATTTAAGTAAAAAAATAATAAAAACATAAAAATATTAATTGACTTTCCTTTTATGAAATGTGATAAACAAAAACCAACATTAGCAATATATGGAATTAAAGATATAAAAAATTCTGGATATCCTGTATTTGTTCATGATCATAATATGTCCTTTTTTAATAAAGGTAGATTGGAAAGACATATACAGCTTGAAAGAATAACCAGAAAGAAGTATGACAATTCCATTGACAGTCATATATACGAACTTCTTAAAACAGAAAAGCTTATTGATGTAGATTTTGATATTGTCTTTACAGATAATGTTATTGGTCGGGCTTTTATAAGTACAAATGGGGAAATTCATTTTGAAGGTCCTTTGAATTCTGATTTATCATTAGGACTTGAAAAGGGAAAGTGCTGGTGGTTTGGAAAAGAAAAAGAAGCTTATGTGTTGAACCATGAGCTTGCACATATTTATAGTTGTTTACCATTTTTCGGAAATTTTAAAGAAAATAGTTTGCTAGTGCATTTCGATGGCGGAGCCAGTTTGAGTAATTTCTCGGTTTGGACTTATAAAAACAATGTTTTAGAAAAGGTTGAATATCATTGGGATTTAAAAACCGTGTCGTCTTTTTTTAATGCGAATGCTTTAGCTTTTGCTATTATTGGGGCTAAAGAATACGATCAACATTCGGTACCAGGTAAATTAATGGGATTTGCTTCGTTTGGAAAATACTCTGTTGAATTAGAAAATTGGTTAATTGAAAATGATTATTTTCAGAATATATGGAATAAGAAATCTGTGTTTTTTGATAAAGCAAAGAAAGATCTGAACATTGAAATAAAGAGTTTTGATCAGCATAATCCTTTTTTACAAAATATTGCGGCAACTTTTCAATACATTTTTCAAAGGGATTTAGTAAAAAAACTAAAAGAACTTCAAGTAAAAACTTCAACAGATTACTTATATCTTACAGGTGGTTCTGCTCTGAATATATTGGCAAATACAGAAGTAATAAACAAAAATATTTTTAAAGATGTTTTTATTCCTCCATGTACAAACGATTCAGGTTTATCAATAGGAGCAGGAGCGTTTATGGAACAATTAAAACATGGGAATATTGAAATTCACGACCCATATTTAAACAATTGGCAATTAAAAGATTATAAAGCATCTTATACTGATGAGGATATTTCAGAAGTTGCAAAATATTTATCAGAAGGAAAAGTTATTGGAATTTGCAATGGAAATGGAGAATCGGGCCCCAGGGCATTAGGAAACAGAAGTATATTGGCCTTAGCAAATTCAAAAAAAATAGCAAAGCAAGTTAGCGAAGAGCATAAAAAGCGAGAATGGTATAGGCCCGTAGCTCCAGTTATGCTTGAAAAAAACGCGAAGCACTTTACAGGATTATCTGAAATTCATCATTTAAGTAAATTTATGTTACTTGATTTTAAGATTAATGAAAGTAAAACAGGCGAAATTGAAGGTGTTGTTCACGTTGATGGAACTTCAAGAATTCAAACTATTTTTAATCGTGAAGAAAATCCATATATATTCGATTTATTGACAGAGCTTGATGAAAAATACAAGATAAAAGCCTTAATTAATACTTCGTTTAATATTAAAGGAGAACCGATTGTTCATAATGATGAAGATGCCGTGCGTTCAGCAAAAAACATGAGGCTTGATGGAGTTGTAGTTAATGGTTATCTTCAAATGTTTTAAGCTACAAAGTAAACCCAAAATTGAGGAATAATGATCTTTTCATTGGATTTGTAATTAGAGAGGCTTGTACCGGAATTGCTTTTGTTTTAGATAATGAAAGATTTTTTGTTGTTGTTAAACCAGCATTTACAACACCTGCAGTTTCTCCATAGTAGCTTTTAAATGGACTAATACCTACAAATAAATCTACGGAGCTATTTTCTATTTTTGCAGAATAGCCTACCTGAATATATGTAGAGTAATTATTTTTATTTGTTTCAGAATTTAAATCATCACCATAAATCATGGTTGCAATTAATACATTAAATGGAATTTTTTCATTTCCAGAAAAAGCAAGATTCAATTCAATAGTGTGATTTGTATTATTTTGATTGTAATTTGCAATTTCGTTACTTGCCTGAATCGAAGGTGGACAGTAATAATCATATAGTGTAAATGAGAAATCACTATAGTTATAAGTAAAGTATAAATCAAGTTCTGTGTAGTTACCATCAATACTTTGAGCCATCCAAATACCTGTTTTAGAATTGTTTTTGCTTACTTCGAACGTAGGTTCAATTGTAGGAACATAACTTGCTGCAATTCCTCTCCATATATGCATACTTCTGAAATCAACCTTAATATTAGTATTAATGATTTCAATATTTTTATTTGCAAAAGTCGATTGTGAAACGAAAATTGCTAAAACAAAAAAGCTAAGCTTGTAACTATTTATCCCTGATCTCATAAACCCCAAAATTTAACGGGGCAAATGTATTTAAATTCACCAATATTTTATCATAAAATTGATAAATATTAATTTAAGTTGATTTTGCATACAACTGGCTGATGATCAGAGTTTTTGAAATCAAAATCTTGCGTTTTTACGTTAGCCGGAAATATGTTTGGCGACATAAGATAAAAATCTATGATCGGAGTAATCGTTTTTCCCTTTTTATAAGGTGCATTTAAATACCTGTTTGTTGGTGTTCCCGGATCATAAAACCAGGTCCAGTCTTTAGGTAAATAATCGATATCGATTGGATTTAGAACAAAACGTTTTGTTGGAGAATTTTCTTTGATTTTTGAATAATCAACATCAGGAGGATTTTGATTCCAGTCTCCACCTACGATGATGTAATTTCCTTTATTGAATTCATCAACTAAAAAAGTTTTAAGGTATGCCATTTGTTGTTTTTTTAGCGAACCATCATCATAAGCTGAGTTGTGCGTATTTATTACAATAAGTTCTTTTTGGTTTGAAGTTGGAAATCGTTTTACTAAAAAACATCGATCAAGCATAAATAATTTTACCGGCCACGAATAATTTCCAGGGAAAGAATATCTGATAACAGATTTTGGATTGTGTTTTGTAAAACTTACTAAACCTGACTTTACTCTCCCAAGAGGTTTTATTGGTGGAGTTGGAACAAAAGTTACATCATAATTTTTACCAAAAAAACTCTTAAAATCAGGTAATATCTGAACAAATGAATCAAGTTCGTTTAAATAATAACTTCTCTTAGAATGCAAATCAACTTCCTGAAGTAAAACAAAATCTAAACTATCATTATTTTTTAAGGTAGATTTAATAAAACCAAAATTTTCATAAACATTTTCTTTTGATGTGCGAACTTGTTTCCCCCCATCGTAGAAAAAGTCCATATCATCGCTTAAGCCACAATAACCAATATTCCAAATCATTAAACTTAAATCCTTATTAACATCGATTGTATCTGGATTTTCAGATTCAAAAACCAATTCTGTTGGATCTGGTTTATAATCAGAAATTGAAGCATAAATTACAAATAGTGCGAAAAGAATAACAAGAACTGCTATAAACTTTAAAATGTTTTTTAGGATTTTCATGATGTAATAATTTAATTGAGTATACTAAAATACTGATTTATTTTATAATGGGTTTAATCCTGAATTTAATTATTTGTTCAGGATATTAAATAATTATATCTTTGAATGGAAATAAATTAATTCTTAGGGCTTAATTTATTGTAAATCAAACTATTTAACATCATTTTCAAAAAACATTTCGAATGAAATTTGGAGTAGTTATATTCCCCGGTTCAAATTGCGATCAGGACATGATTTATGTTCTTAGCAACATTATGGAACAAGAAGTTGTAAAACTTTGGCATAAAGATACTGATTTGCAAGGTGTAGATGCAATTGTCTTACCTGGTGGATTTTCGTATGGTGATTATCTTCGGTCAGGAGCAATTGCTCGTTATTCGCCGATTATGGAAAAAGTAATCGAATTTGCAAATAACGGGGGTTTTGTATTTGGAGTTTGTAACGGGTTTCAAATTCTGTGTGAATCAGGATTATTACCAGGGGCTTTGCTTCATAACGATAATCAAAAGTTTATTTGTAAAAATATTTTTATTACTCCGGATAACAATTCAAGTAGTGTTACAGCAAAACTTGATAAACAAAAAGCATTAATGATTCCTATTGCACATGGCGAAGGAAGATATTTTGCTAAAAAGGAAGTATTGCAGGAAATGCGTCAGAATGGACAAATATTGTTTAGATATTGCAACGAATCAGGAGAAATAACTTCAGAAGCAAATCCAAATGGTTCGGTTGAAAATATTGCTGGTGTTTGTAATGAAAATAAAAATGTAATCGGAATGATGCCACATCCTGAAAGAGGAGCCGATGACGAACTTGGAAATACTGATGGAAGATTGATTTTTGAATCTATGATGTCATTTTTGGAGAATCGTTAAACAATATAAATGCAAATTGAAGCCTGAGATTATTATTTTCTCAGGCTTTTTTGTTTTGTACCAGCAAATAAAGTGAAAGATTATTTGTTCGCATAATAAATTCTTATATTTAAACTATAATTTCAAAAAATTAAGATATGGACTTAAAGCAATCAATTGAAAAAAGAACAAGTATCAGAAATTTTACTGATGAAAAAGTTCCAGTTCAGGATTTGAAGGAATTAGTTAAAAGAGCTGGCTTAGCACCAAGTGTAAACAATTATCAACCCTGGAAATTTTATGCTGTTACAAACAAGGATGTATTATCAGATATGGCAATAAAAGTTAGCGAAAAGATAAAACAATTACCTTCTAATAAGTCAATTGCTGCAAAAAATGTAAAATCGCAAGTTGAATGGTTTGCTACATTTTTTGAAAGTGCTCCTGCTGTTATTGCAATGGCAATGGAAGATTATGAGTCGGTTCTTGAAAAAGGAGTTAATCTTAGTCACGATGAAATTAATAAAATGCGTAATTTCCCTGATATGCAAAGTGCAGGTGCTGCTATTCAAAATCTTTTATTATCAGCAGTAGATTTAGGATATGGAGCATGCTGGTTAAGTGCACCCATGATGGCAAAAGAAGCTCTCGAAGAAATTCTCTCAATTGGAGATAAATATCATTTAATTGCCTTTGTTGCAGTTGGAAAAGCTGCAAGAGATTTGCAACCGAAATCGAAAAAACCTTTAGACGAAATATTTACATTAATTGATTAGTCATGTCATATAAAATATATCACAATGCAAGATGCCGCAAAAGTCGTGGTGGATTGCAGTACTTAGAAGGAAAAGGAATTAAACCTGAAATTGTTGAGTACTTAAAAGACAAGCCTTTTACTGAAGAAAGCTTAAAAGAGATATTAGATAAGTTAGGATTGTTACCTCAGAACTTAATCAGAACACAAGAAGCAGATTATAAGCTAAATTATAAAGGAAAACACCATTCAGAAAAAGAATGGGTAAAAATTTTAGTAGAAAATCCTAAATTAATTAGGCGTCCAATTATTGAAAAAGGAGATAAAGCTGTTCTTGGAGATATTGTAGAACATATTGACGTCTTGCTTTAAATTTCGTATCTTTTCGGTTCTGTTTACAATCAGTTATGTGTTAATTTAATATGTAACCGATTGCTTGTTATTTGATCAAAAGTACAAACCTACCTGCCGGCCGGCAGGCTAAAAACTTAAAGCATTATGTCAACTCCCGAATTTAATTATCAGGAACCATTTCCGTTAGGAAAAGATGAATCTGAATATTATTTATTAACCAAAGATCATGTTTCGGTTGCAGAGTTTGAAGGTAAAACTATTTTGAAAGTTGAACCTGAAGGATTAACTAAAATTGCTAATGCTGCATTCAGAGACACTTCTTTTATGCTACGGACAAGTCATCTTGAACAGGTAGCAGCAATTTTGCATGACCCTGAAGCAAGTGATAACGATAAATTTGTTGCATTAACTCTTTTAAGGAACGCTGAAGTTTCTGTAAAAGGGAAATTGCCTTTTTGCCAGGATACAGGAACAGCAACCATAGTTGCTAAGAAAGGACAACAGGTATGGACAGGAGGAGGTGACGAAGAAGCACTTTCTTTAGGAGTTTATAAAACATATACTGAAGAGAGTTTGAGGTATTCTCAAACGATACCTTTGGATATGTACAAAGAACAAAACTCTAAAACAAACCTTCCTGCACAAATCGATATTCACGCTACAAGTGGTGATGAATATAAATTCCTATTTGTTGCAAAGGGCGGAGGCTCTGCAAATAAGACTGCACTTTATCAGCAAACAAAAGCATTGCTTAATCCTGAAAAGTTGGAAAGCTTTTTAGTTGAAAAATTAAAATCTCTTGGAACTGCGGCATGTCCACCATATCATGTTGCGTTTGTTATTGGAGGAACTTCGGCAGAGGTAAACTTAAAAACAGTAAAATTAGCTTCTGCTAAATATTACGACAGTCTTCCTAATACAGGTAATGCAGGAGGACAAGCTTTTCGTGATATTGAACTTGAAAAGAAAGTATTAGATGCTGCTTATAAATTAGGAATTGGAGCTCAATTTGGTGGTAAGTACTTAGCATTAGATATAAGAATTGTTCGTTTACCGCGACACGGAGCTTCTTGTCCGGTAGGTATGGGAGTTTCATGTTCTGCTGACAGAAATATTAAAGCTAAAATAAATAAGGATGGTATTTGGGTAGAAAAAATGGAAGATAATCCTGGAAGATTTATTCCTGAAGAATTACGTAAGCCAGATGAAAAGGGAGCAGTGCAGATTGATTTGAATCAACCAATGAAAACAATTCTTGCTGAACTAACTAAACATACAGTTGGAACAAGATTATCCTTAAACGGAACTATAATCGTAGGTCGTGATATTGCACATGCTAAACTTAAAGCACGAATTGATAGTGGTGAAGGTTTGCCACAATACATAAAAGATCATCCGATTTATTATGCTGGTCCGGCAAAAACTCCGGAAGGAATGCCATCAGGTTCATTTGGACCAACAACTGCTGGTCGCATGGATCCATATGTTGATCCTTTTCAAAATAATGGAGGTAGTATGATTATGATTGCAAAAGGTAATCGAAGTCAGGCTGTTACTGATGCTTGTAAAAAGTATGGTGGATTTTATTTGGGAAGTATTGGTGGTCCTGCAGCATTACTTGCACAGGAAAATATTACAAACGTTGAATTACTTGAGTATCCTGAATTAGGAATGGAAGCAATTTACCGTATTGAAGTAAAAAATTTTCCGGCCTTTGTTCTTGTTGATGATAAAGGAAATGATTTTTATAGTATGTAGTGTGAGATAAATTATTGTAATACAATTAGATAATTATAATAAAAATAGGAAGGTTGTTCATCCTACGATAAACTCAGGATGACAACCTTCAATTATTTTGTCACACTGAGCCTGCCTGTTCGGCAGGCAAATTTGTTGAAGTGTAGACAAAAAAAGAATGTTTTTAGGAGAGGTATTTATTATATAACTTTATTTATAATTAGATACTACTTTAATAATTTTACAAAATGAATTATAAGATTAAAACTCTATTTCTTATTAGCATTATAGCTTTAACAATAATAAGTTGTAAGGAAGATGATGGAGGCTGTGGTGCCAATCCATTTCAGGTAACCCCTTCATCTCCATATGAAGATCCTGTTTGGCATCCATCTGGTAAAATTATAGGTTTTAATCATAAGCCTATAAAGGAAATTAATTATAATGGCTACGAGTGTCCAACATTCGCAACTTATACTTTTGAAAATGATTCTGCGGGTTTTTGGTTAATAAATTCAGATGGGACAAATCAAAGAAGAGTTTTACCATATTATTTACAAACACCTGTGTGGAGTCCTGATGGTAATTGGATTGCATTTGTTCAAGGAGCTCAGATATTCAAAATGCTATTTGATGGAGAAAAATTTGATACCACAGACATTGTTCAACTTACCTTTGAAGGAAGAAATTTCTTTCCTTCATGGAGTTCTAATGGAGAATGGATAACATACGATTCTGATGTGGAAAGTGAAACTGGATTAAAGTTTATATGGAAAATGAAAAGTGATGGTTCTGAAGGAAACAGAATTGCATATACACCAACATTAGGAGAAACACGGATGCCTTTCTGGGGGGCAAATAACTCAATTGTACAAATTAGGTATATTGGAATAGGTTCTCCTGAAATTTTTCTTATGGATACTGTCGGTAACAATGTAAACCGAATAACAGAAAATGAAAATAGGGAGTCTTATCCAAAGTTTTCAAAAACAGGGAATGAGATTGCATATATTTCACAATCTTCAGTGACAGGAGGACTTGGGTTATGGATGATAGATTTAAATGATCCTTTAAATGAACAGCTTATTGAATCAAAAGTTGAAAATTTCTCCTGGTCACCTGATGGGAAAAACATCGTTTATTTAAACTATGATTCTTTTTATCCGATTGATGAATTAACTGGTGTTTTGTGGATTATAAATATTGAAGATAAAACTAAGAAGCAACTAACATATAATACTTTCAATGTGATAAAATGACAATTAATCATTGAAAATACAATTTAGTAATTTTAATAATGCAACAAAAAATTCGAAATATAGGAATCCTCGCTCACGTTGATGCTGGAAAAACTACTATAACAGAAAATTTTCTTTTTTTAAGTGGTCAAACTAAGAAATTAGGAAGTGTTGATGATGGAACTACACAAACCGATTTTATGGCTGTTGAACGAGAACGTGGTATTTCAGTTCGATCATCAAATACAACATTCGATTGGGAAGGTGTAAAAATTAATTTAATTGATACTCCCGGTCACGTAGATTTTTCTGCTGATGTTGAAAGGGTTTTAAGAGTTATGGATTGTGCTGTACTGGTTATTTCTGCTGTTGAGGGTGTTCAGGCGCATACCGAAACCTTATGGAATGCATTGCAGAATCTGAAAATCCCCACCATTATTTTTATTAATAAAATTGATCGAGCCGGTGCAGACGTAGAGTTGGTTATAAACGAAATTCGAAAAGAGCTAACAAATAATATAGCAGTACTTTCCGAAGTTTCAAACGAGGCTTCGCCAAATGCGAATGTTAGTTTCTTATGGAACAATGAAGCATTAAACGATACGATAATAGAGGCAATTGCCAATACCGACGAGGATATTTTAGATAAGTATCTTGATGAACACGAATTTTCTTTTGGCGAGTTAGATGAATCTATAACAAAGGCAGTAAATAATTGTAGTTTATATCCTGTATTAATGGGATCTGCTAAAAACTCAATAGGAGTTAGAGAATTGTTAAATGCTGTTATCCATTATTTGCCGGGACCGATTGCTGATAAAACGAAACCTTTATCTGCACTTATATATAAAATTACTCACGATAAAACCATGGGGCAAATTTCTCATGTGAAGGTATACAATGGAGAAATAAGGAATCGTGAAATTATTAAAAATGCTTCACAGGAAATTAACGAAAAGGTTACACAAGTTCGAAAACTAATTTCGAATAAGTTTGAGGATATTGGTGAATTATTTGCCGGAGATATTGCAGGAATTTGTGGATTGCAAAATGCAAAAGTGGGTGATGTGCTGGGTGAATTCTCTGATATTTTACCAAATGATATTTCATTAAAAACTCCTTTACTTACAGTACAAGTTAAGGCTGAAAATGACAAGGATTATCCTGCTTTAGCTATGGCATTACAAGAACTTTCGAAAGAAGATCCCACACTTGATTTTGAATGGCTGCGAGAAGATAAGGAGTTGCATGTAAAAATTATGGGATGGATTCAGATTGAAGTTCTTGAAAAAATCCTTGAAAATAGATTTAGCATAAAAGCAAAATTTGATGATCCAACAGTAATTTATAAAGAAACACCTACAAAAAAAGGAGAAGGATTTATTCGGTATTGGATGCCAAAACCATGTTGGGCAATAATGAAATTTTTAATTGAACCTGCCGAGAGAGGAAGTGGTGTAGAGTATAAATCCAAAGTTAGTGTTGATAATGTTCAACAGAAATATCAGAACGAAGTAGAACGTACTATTCCAAATGCACTAAAACAAGGAATAAAAGGCTGGGAAGTAACTGATCTTAAAATTACATTAATCGAAGGTGAAGATCATCAGGTACATTCTAATCCTGGCGATTTTGTTGTAGCAACACCAATGGGAATAATGGATGGATTAATAAATACAGGAACTACTTTGCTCGAACCTTTAATCTCGTTTAAGATAACAGCTATAGAGGAATTGCTTGGTGCAATTACAAGTGATATTACTCAAATGCGCGGAACATTTGATAGTCCTGAAATGGAAAATGGTAAATTTATTTTAAGTGGAATTTTACCTGTAGCTACTTCGTTAGATTTTCCGGTTCGTTTAAGTTCACGATCGGGAGGAAAAGCCAAGATTTCCACAAAGTTTTATGGATATCAGAAATGTTCAGATGAATTGGGTCAGACCAGAGAATATAAAGGAATTAGCCCGCTTGATACTTCAAAGTGGATTTTGAAAGCACGAAAAGCTTTGCAATAAAAAGGCTGCTTCAGGACTTAACTATGAAAGCACTCAGTAGTTAAATATTTTCTTAACAAAAATATATTTCCCAAAACAGCCGCTATCTTTTCTCTTACGAATGTAAAGATAATAATGATTCCCTTCAAATATCATGGAATAAATTAAAAAAAGTGTCCTCAAAGAAAACGCTTTAAAATATCATAAAAGAAACACATTAATAAAGATCTACTTCGTAAGGCATTCTTGCCTGAATCCCTTGATGATTAACCAGATCTTTCAGATTTTCGTAATATTTATAATCAGCACCAAGTTCTTTTTTAAGTATTGATACTCTTACATTGCCCTGTAAATCTTCCAATAATTGCTGGAATGGATCTTTAAGTTTTGGGTAATTAACTACTCTGTAATTCTCAAGCTCGGCAGCTTCAACTGCACTGGCAATAGCATCTTCTAAACCTCCAAATTCATCAACCAAACCAATTTCAATAGCATTAACACCACTCCAAACTCGTCCTTGTCCAATTTCATCAACTTCTTCTTTCGTCATGTTTCTACCTTCGCCAACTTTTGTAATAAAAGTTTCATAAAAATCTTCAACTAAATATTGAAATACTTCTTTTTCTTCAGGTCTGAAAGGGCGAGTTACTGAACCTATGTCTGCAAACTTGTTTGTCTTTGCAACATCAACATGAATTCCCAATTTCTCGTTAAGTAATTCTTTACCAGAAAAGAACATGCCAAAAACACCGATTGATCCTGTAATTGAATTTGGACTAGCTATTATTTTTTGAGCAGGAGCAATAATATAATATCCTCCTGAAGCTGCAACATCACCAATAGATGCAATTACTGGTTTTATTTCTTGTGCAAGTTTAACTTCGCGCCAAATAACTTCTGAAGCAAGAGCATTTCCTCCACCAGAGTTTACTCTAAGGACAATTGCTTTTACTGAAGAGTCGGTTCTTGCTTTTCGAATAGCTCGTGAAATTCGATCAGAACCAATAGTTCCTTCACCACCTTCACCCATCATTACTGTACCGCTTGCATAAACAACTGCGATTTTGTTTTTGCTTAAAGATTTTCGTTGTTTATCTGGTACATTTGTATAACTGCTTAATGAAATGGATTCAATCTTATCTTCGTTAGGTTTATTAGTTAATTCAGCAAGTTCGGCAAGAATCTCATCTTTGTATTTTAGGCCATCTATTAAACCGCTGCTTACTGCCATATCTACATCTTTTAAAGTAAGATTGTCAGCCAGTTCGTTTATTTTTTCAACACTTATATTTCTTTCTTTAGAAATGTCTTCGAGTATATGATTCCAGATTGAACCCATATAAACCATAATTTGCTTGCGATTATCATCGCTCATTTTATTATAAAGATAAGGCTCAACAGCGCTTTTAAATTTACCATGACGAATAATCTGAGGTTCTACTCCAAGTTTTTTCAGAGCATCTTTGTAAAACATTATTTCAGAACGTAAACCAACAAGAATCATTAAACCTTCAGGATTCAGGTAAATTTTATCGGAAACACTAGCCAAATAATATGTAGGTTGTGTGTAATTGTCACTGTAGCTTAGTATAAATTTTCCTGATTCTTTAAAATCAAGTAAAGCATTTCTGATTTCTTCAATAGTTCCAATTCCTGCAGCAATAAAATTAAGGTCAAGATATATACCGTCAATATTTGGATCTGCCTTAGCCTTTTTAATATTTGTTAAAATATCGTTTAAACCAAGTTGTGGAGCTGGTCTTAGCGTTGAGAAATCAAAACCTTCCATTGGATTGTTATTACTTCTATCCATAATAGGTTGGCTAAGTTCCACATGTAGAATGGTATTAGGTTCTATCTTAAGCACTTGATCTTGAGAAGAAACCATTGCCCCAATTCCTCCTAGAAGAATTAAAAACATTAATAAACCTGCAACTAATACTCCAAGAACGGATGCAAGGAGATATTTAAAAAAACTTTTCATGTGTATTTTGTTTTAGTTATTTTTATTAATTGTAATTTGATAAAATTATACTTTTAATATTGTTCACACAACATATAAGTTGTTGGAAAGTTAATTTTATTACAGTTTTTTTGTAAAAAATTCTTGAAATGATGAACAGTGTATTTTTGTTAATTGGGGGAAACTTAGGTGATCGATTTAAACTATTAAGTCAGACAAAAATCGATATTCAGGAAAAAATAGGTCGAATTAATAAGGAATCTTCAATTTACGAAACTGTAGCTTGGGGTTTCGAATCCGAAAATGATTTTCTGAACCAGGTAATAATGATTACAACTGATTTTGACGCAATGGAAGTTTTAAAATTTTGTCAGGAAATTGAAAATAATTTGGGGCGTGTTAGAAAATCAGGTGGTTATGCTTCCAGAACAATAGATATTGACATTCTTTTTTTTAATGATGAAGCAATTGATTTACCTGATTTAAAAATTCCTCATATTCAATTGCATAAACGAAAGTTTACACTGGAACCATTAGCTGAAATAGAACCCGATTTTATTCATCCTGTTTTAAACAAAACAATGAAACAACTGCTAAAAGATTGCAGTGATAAATCAGAAGTAAAAAAGATATAATTACATTTTGCTACCAAATGCTAAATCACCAGCATCTCCAAGTCCAGGAACAATGTATGATTTAGATGTAAGTTCATCGTCAACATCGCCAGCCCAAATGGTAACATTTTTCATGTTAATGTGTTTTTTCACATAATTAACTCCCTGATTACTTGCTATTATGGTAACAATATGAGTGTGCTTTGGAGTTCCTCGTTCTAATAATGCTTTGTAAGCAATTTCCATTGAAGCTCCTGAGGCAAGCATAGGATCTGAAAGAATTAAAATTTTCCCATCAATATCCGGACTTGATAAGTGCTCGAATTGAATAGTAAACGAACCATCTTTATGATATTTTCTGTGAGCAGAAATAAATGCATTTTCTGCAGTATCAAAATAATTTAAAAAACCATTATGAAAAGGTAATCCTGCACGAAGGATTGTTGCAATAACAATCTTAGAATCAGGTAAGTTCATTTTTGAAACGCCTAAAGGAGTTGTAATATTTGTTTCCTTATAATTGAGCTGTTTGCTTATCTCATAAGAAAAAATCTCCCCTATTCGTTCCATGTTTCTTCTGAAACGCATGCTGTCTTTCTGAATTTTTTTATCACGTAGCTCTGCAATAAAAAGATTCATCAGTGAGTTTTTTTGAGCAAGGATATGTACCATTTCAATATTTTTTTATGAGCAATTTATAAATCCAGGGCAGTTTATTTTTATAATAATTATTGTATTTACATTCAATAGCTCCTATTCCTAAAAGAAATTCAACATTATTATTTGAAACTACGTTCTCAATGTTCAAAGTTAAGTCTTTTTCGGAATGAACTTCAATATATTTATCAATAAGTAAATGAAAAGCATTTGATTTTAACCCTATTTTATTTATTGCAGCATATAACAAATGCAATTTTCTTTTAGACTTAATGAAAAAAGAAGCAGCGCACATAGTGTTGTTTTCATCGTAAGCACAATAAGTTTCACCTAAACTAAAACGAATACTATTGGCTATTATCATACGTAATTTATGAATATCCTGTTTCCTATTTAATATAGGATTTGAACGAACGCCTTTGTTAATTGAGAAATTAATTAAATCGTTAGGGAGAATTCCTTTTGTTATTGTTATTTTATTTTCTTTCGCTTTTTGGAGATCTTTTTGAAATTGATTTGAATACTTTTCTGATATTTTTTTATACGATTGTATTAAATCAAGTTCATAAGTTTTAAGTTTTTTTACTTCAGGGGAGTTTAATTTATTTGACTTATTTAATGAAATGCTTATTAATGAATTATATTTAGGAATTGTATTTATAAATTTTGCAACAATATCTTCTGAAAGTAAAAGATTTGAAAAAACGCCCAACCTTTGTCCTAACTTGTGAGAATAAAAGATGTCTTTTTTGAATTCTGATTTAAAAAGTAAAGGCATTACATATTTATAATCGCCTGAAACAAGAGCTGCCCAATCTTCACAAATAATATTTAAATACCATGAATAAGCAAATACACTTCCGTTAAGGGCATTGTTTATGCAATTGTCCCATCGTACAAAGTTTATTTCATGATTTTTTAAATACTGTATTTTCAAAACATTGGTAATTTACAATTTACCTTCGTCAGCATAACTATAGTATTCAAGATCGGCAATAATAATGTGGTCAAGAACTTGAATGTCCAGGAGTTCGGACCCTTGTTTTAACTTATTTGTTATAGAATCGTCAGCTTTGCTTGGATTTTTATTTCCAGATGGATGATTGTGACATAAAATTACAGATGAGGCTAATTTTTCAATTGCTTGTTTTAATATAATTTTAATATCAGTTACTGTTCCAGAAACTCCCCCTTGGCTGATTTTAATTTTTTCAATTATTTTATTTGATCTGTTTAGTAAAAGAACCCAGAATTCTTCGTGAGGAAGGTCACCTAAAATGGGCTGAAATAATTCAAAAATATCTTTGCTCTGAGTTATTTTCTTTTTTGTGATAACTTCAGATATCTTTCGTCTTTTCCCAAGCTCAAGCGCAGCTAAAATTGTAATGGCTTTAGCCTCACCAATGCCTTTCATTTTAATTAAATCTTCAACATTAAACTTTCCAAGTTCGTTTAAATTATTATTAGCCGATATAAGAACCTTTTTTGATAATTCAACTGCAGTTTCGTTTCTGGAACCGGATCCAATAAGTAAAGCAATAATTTCTGCATCGCTTAAACTTTGAACTCCTTTTTTTATGAGTTTTTCGCGTGGACGATCTTCAAGTGCCCAGTCTTTAATTTTTAAATTAGAGTATTCTGTCATTCAAAAGTATGTAGTTTGTTTGAGTAAACGTTTAAAAGAATAAATTTAATACTTCTGAAGCTGAATAAATAAAAAAGGCATGGAAATTTCCATGCCTTATATTTTTTAAATAGTCTTTTTTTAGAAAAGAGGCTTAAGTTTTGCTTCAAGATTGCTTTTTGGAACAGCACCTACTTGTTTGTCAACTATTTCACCACCTTTAAAGAATAATATAGTAGGAATATTTCTAATTCCGTATTTTGATGCTACACCAGGGCTGCTATCAACATCAACTTTAACGCATACAGCCTGATCTTTATAATCTTCAGATAATTCTTCTACAATTGGACCAATCATTCGACAAGGACCACACCATTCTGCCCAAAAATCAACAATAACAGGCTTGTCTGATTTTAATACTATTTCTTCAAAATTTGAATCGTTAACTTCTACTGTCATAATTTTATGTTTTATGTTATTTTAAATATTTTCTGAAATTAATACTGCTGCAAATTTAATTATAAAATGTTTAATTTATTGAATATTGTATCCCGGAATTTTCTTGCAGATATTTTACAAGTTTATCTGTTATTTGTATGCCTTTTAATCTCGATATAAAATCAACGGCAGTTTTTTCTTCTCTATCTATTACTTTAAATTTAATCTGAGTTTTTCCTTCCTTTTCACATGCATATTCTTTTAATGTGCTAATAAAATTCTCATCAATAACATTGTAAGGGATAGTAAATGAAATGCTTTTCACCGATTCTTCTCTTACAAGACTAAGCATAGTCATTGTTTTAATTTTAAATTCAAGCTCTTGATCGTTATATGGTCTGGGCTGAACCCTGCCTTTTATCATTAGCGGATAATCTTGGTAGCAAAACTTTCTAAAATTTTCATAATCTTTTCCGAAAAGAGCAAATCGGTATGAGTCAGTATAATCTTGTATGGTTAAAAATCCGAATGGTTTTCCGGTTTTGGTCATTGAATGCTTAACTTCAGTAACAATCCCAGCTATGGTTAGATCGCGATTTTTAATATTTTCTAAATCATCAAATTCACTTAACCGGGCATTACAGAAATTGTCAAATTCAAATCTAAAATCATCTAAAGGATGCGCAGAAAGGTAAACTCCAATTATTTCTTTTTCACGATTTAGCTTCTCTAATTTTTGCCAGTCGTTGTTTGCAGGAACCACAGGTTTTGATATTTCAATAGTATCTGCTCCTCCAAATAAAGACTGTTGATTAGAATTTTGATCATTCTGGAACTTATTCCCGTAACGTAAAAGGTTTTCAACAAATGTATTTTCTTTATCGTCTAAAGAAAAATATTGCCCACGCTTTATATTATCAAAATTATCAAATGCTCCTGCTGTAGCTAATGCTTCTACGTTCTTTTTATTAACTTGACTTAAATTCACACGCTCAACAAAATCAAAAGCGTCTTTAAATGGTCCATTTGCTTCTCTTTCTTCAACAATCTTTAGAACTGCCGCTTCTCCAACACCTTTTATCGCACCCAAACCGAAACGAATATCGCCACTCTTATTTACATTGAATTTTAATTTACTCTCGTTAACATCTGGACCAAGTACCGAGATTCCCATCCTTTTTGCTTCATCCATGAAGATGGTAATTTTTTTAATATCGGTAAAGTTACGGCTTAAAACTGCAGCCATATATTGCCCTGGAAAGTGAGCTTTCAGATAAGCCGTTTGGTATGAAACAAAAGCATAACAAGTAGAATGCGATTTGTTAAACGCATATTGTGCGAATGCCTCCCAGTCGTTCCAAATTTTATTTACAATTTTCTCTTCGTGTCCATTCTCTTTACATCCGGCAATAAACTTTACTTTAAGTTCGTCCATCAAGTCTTTTTTCTTCTTACCCATTGCTTTTCGCAACGAGTCGGCTTGACCTTTTGTAAAACTTGCAAGTTTCTGAGAAAGAAGCATCACCTGTTCCTGATATACGGTAATACCATATGTATCATGTAGGAATTCTTCCATTTCAGCAAGATCGTAGTTTATTGGTTCCTTACCGTGCTTACGATTTATAAACGATGGAATGTATTCCATCGGACCCGGACGATAAAGGGCGTTCATGGCAATTAGATCTTCGAATCGGTTTGGTTTTAATCCTCGAAGATGTTTTTTCATCCCTGGTGATTCAAACTGGAATAATCCGGTAGTTTCACCATGACTATAAAGCTCAAATGTTTTTTCATCATCAAGAGGAACATTTGCGATATCAACTTCTGTTCCGTGCGATTCTTTTACATTTTCTACGGCATCTTTTATTATTGATAATGTTTTTAAACCAAGGAAATCCATTTTAAGCATCCCAACAGATTCAACATGGCTTCCATCGAATTGTGTCACCAATAATTTCGAATCTTTTGAAGTACAAACCGGGATGTGTTCAATTAAATCATTACGACCAATAATTACACCACAGGCATGTAATCCTGTATGCCTCACAGAGCCTTCAAGCGTTTCTGCAAACTTTAATGTTTTTACAATTAAATCGTTATCTGAGGTTTTGGCATTTTTTAATTCAGGAACTTCTTCGAATGCTTGTTTTAGTGATATCCCTGGTCTTTCAGGAACAAGTTTAGCTAATTTATCAGCTTCGAATAAAGGAAGTTTCTGAACGCGGGCAACATCACGGATAGCCATCTTGGCTGCCATTGTTCCGAAAGTAATGATTTGTGCTACACGTTTTTCGCCATATTTATTTACTACCCATTCCAGCACTTTTTCACGACCATCTTCGTCGAAGTCAATATCAATATCGGGCATTGAAATACGATCAGGATTTAAAAAACGCTCAAAAAGTAAATTATATTTAATAGGATCAATATCGGTAATGCGATTACAATATGCCACAACTGATCCTGCAGCAGAACCACGCCCCGGGCCAACAGAAACATCCATTTCTCTGGCGGCATTTAGAAAATCCTGAACAATAAGAAAATAACCCGGAAATCCCATGTTTTTTATTACTGAGAGCTCAAAGTCTATACGTTCCTTTACATCTTCCTTTATTTCTCCGTATCTTATTTTAGCACCTTCATAAGTTAAATGTTGTAAGTAATCATCTTCATCCTCAAATCCTTCTGGTAATTCAAATTCCGGCATAACAGGATCTTGATCCAGATCATAATCCTCAATTTTACCTACAATTTCATTTGTATTTTCAAGAGCTTCAGGAATATCTTCGAAGAGTTTATTCATCTCTTCCTGAGTTTTAAAATACTCTTGTTTTGTATAAGTCATTCGGGTAGGATCATCTAAATCTTTACCTGTATTTAAACAAATTAACCGATCGTGTGCATCTGCATCTTCTGCATTAATAAAGTGCACATCATTTGTGGCTATTATTTTTATATTAAGTTTTTGAGAAAGACCAATCAGTTCTTTATTAACTTTCACCTGATTATCATAAACATCTTCATCTTTTTTTGGATTGCCGGACTTATGCCTTTGTAATTCAAGATAGAAATCTTCGCCAAACAATTCTTTATATTGAATAGCCATTTTTTCACCTTCTTCAGCACCAACTTTCATAATTGCTTGAGGAACTTCTCCTCCCAAACATGCTGATGAAGCAATTAATCCCTCGTGATATTCACGTAACAATTCCCAGTCTATTCTCGGAGTATAGTAAAAACCTTCGATCCAGGCATATGAAACTATTTTGGATAAATTTTCATAACCTTTTCTGTTTTTTGCTAATAGGATTAAGTGATAACCACTTCTGTCTTGCTTGCCGGTTTTATCAAATCGACTTTTATTTGTTATATATATTTCACAACCAAGAATAGGTTTTATTCCTTGCCTTTTTGCTTCGTTGAAAAAATGCTTTACCCCAAACATGTTTCCATGATCAGTAATACAAACTGCTGGCATTTCATCTTTTTTTGCTTTTGATATCAGATCTTTTACATCAGAAGCACCATCCAGAATTGAATATTGAGTATGAACATGTAAATGGGTAAATTTTGTCATATTAAATAGCTGATTTTTTGAAGATTGTAATTTTAATTGAACCAAATAAAATAGTTCTTAAAATTAAGAAAACAAGAGGTAATAATCTTGTCATGTTAATAATT